>NZ_JBYSYZ010000008.1:177504-185126 GCF_058783925.1 Pseudomonas sp. FW305-70 | reverse complement strand
CGCCCGCCCCGGGCTCAGCCGACGCTGGTTCCTGGCCGCCGCGGCCGGGTTGCTGGCCGGTGGCGTGCTGGCTGACCGTTTGTTCCTCGGCTGGCAAGCGAGTCAGCAGACTCACAGCTGGCGCGGTCTGGTGGCCGATTACATGGCGCTCTACGTGCCGGAAACCCTGGACCACCTGCCCGCTGATGAAGCCACCCAGCGGGCCCAACTGCGGACCATCGACGCGCGCCTGGGCCTGAACCTCGCGCCGGCAAAACTGAGCCTGCCCCGTGCCGAGTTCAAACGGGCGCAAATCCTCGAGTACGACGGCGCCCCCATCGCCCAGATCACCTACCTCGATCCGGCGCACGGCCCCATGGCGTTGTGCGTGACCCGCTCCAACAGCGGCAGCCGCCATTTCGCCCGGGAACAGCGACGCGAGCTGAACATCGTGTATTGGGCGGACATGGAGCACGCCTGGATGCTGATCGGGCATCAGCCAATGACGGATCTGGAGGAGATGGCCAAACTGTTGCGGGGCCGGTTGAGCGCTTGATACGCAGACACAGGTTTGCGGGGGCGTAAAAAGCCCCCGCAAGCCATCATGTTGTTCTGCGGCCGACGCCCGACTTCTCAAGGTCTTGTACCCTTGGCGGCACACCATCCACCCCGCTCGTCATCGTGAATCTCACCGCATCGCCGACAAGAAAACAGGCGTTACCCTCTGCGGTCATGTTCGGTCCAATCCGGATCGCCAAGGTGCAACAGCCGCCATCAGGCATGACCATCGCAAATTTTGTCGACAGGCTTTCGACCTTGACGTCCCTGATCGCACTGATCGTGCCCTGCCCGCTGGTTTTTATTATTGGCGCGCCCATTCGTCCCTCCAGCCTCGCCGCCCTGTATTGACTTCAAAGGCTAATGAAACCCGTAAGCGTGGCACCTTGCTACTGTCAAACCTGACAGATGATGCGGCCGTTTGTCGAAATCAGACCGGCAATGGCAACCATAAACGGAACCGCGCCCCGCCCAGCGGAGAGGCTTGCACCGTGAGCGTGCCGCTCTGGGCTTCCAGGGCGCGGCGGCTGATCGCCAGCCCCAGTCCGAAACCACCCGTGGCGCGATCGCGGCTGCGGTCGAGGCGGTAGAAGGGTTCGAAGATCCGCTCGCGCTCGTCATCCGGAATGCCGATCCCGTCATCATCGACCCAGATTTCACAGCCGCCGGCACAGACCTGCACACCGATCTGGATACGTTTTTCGCAGTAGCGCATGGCGTTGCGCAGCAGGTTTTGCAAGGCGCGGGCGGTCAGGCGCGGGTCGAGGCTGAAGCGTTCGAGCTGGCCGTGGAGCAATACGTCGATGACGATGTCCGGGGATTGTTCGTCGTCGATGCTGCCCAGAATGCTGTCGATGAATTCGTCAAGCGACACCTCGACTTGCTCCGGAACCCGCGCCGGGTTTTGCAGACGGCTGTAGGACAGCAACTCAAGCACAAGCTCATCGAGCTCACGGATGTGATCGACCAGCCCTTGCAGGCGTTCGCGGCTGGTGGCCGGCAAGTCGTCGGACAGGGCCAGCGCCAGGCCAAAATCCAGCCGTGTCAGCGGTGTGCGCAGTTCATGGGAGACTGCGTTGAGCAGATCACGCTGCTGGTTCAACAGGTTCTCGATGTCGCCGGCCATGGTGTCGAAGACGTTGGCCAGACTGCCGATGTTGGAACTCGGGGCAATCTGCGTGCGCTCGCTCAAGTGGCCCTTGCCGAAGCGTTCCGCCGCGCTTTTCAGACGTTCCAGGTCGCGCCAGTGCGGGCGCAACCACAGCAACAGGCACGCGAGCATGGTCGCGCCGATCAGCACGTTGATGCTCCAGTACAACAGGCTGACGTCCATCGGGTCCGGCGGCACGACCATTTGCACCACGGTGCGCTCGTTCAGTGGTGCCACTGCCAAAGTGCGCCAGCCCCAGTCGCCGATCCGCACAACGTTCTCGCCGCGCTGCAATCGCTGATGCTCATCAGACGTCAGGCTGCTGTCATCGTTACCGCTGAGCACGATGTGCAGCGGATTGAAGTCCTTGTCCATTTCGGCGGCCAGGGCCGGCCACTGTTCGACCGGGGCCGCGTGAAACTGTTTGACGATCAGCGTTTGCAAGCCTCGGGAGTAATCGAGGTTGTAGGTAATGAAGCGCTCATGAAAGACCTTGATCACCAGATCCGGCACCAGATAAATCGCCGCGCTGAACGAGACGATGGTCACCAGGTACAAGCGAAAGAGGATTCTGAACATCGGCTCAGCATTCCCACTCGGAACGGCTGAACAGGTAGCCCTTGCCCCACACGGTCTTGATCTTGCGCGCCTCGCCGGCGTGGTCGTCGAACTTGCGCCGCAACTTGGAAATCGCCACGTCCACCGAACGGTCGGTGCCGTTGAATTCGATGCCGCGCAGGCGTTGCAGGATCTGGTCGCGGCTCAGCACCTCCCCGGCATGCCGGGCCAGCACCACCAGCAGGTTGTACTCGCCGCTGGACAAATCCACCAATTGCTCGCGCCAGGTCACGGTGCGTTCGGACAGGTCGATGCACAGGTTGCCCATCAGAATGCGGTCGTTGGCGGTCTGCGGCTCGCTGAGGCTGCTGCGGCGCAACAGGGTCCGCACCCGCGCCAGCAGCACCCGTGGCTCGCAGGGTTTGGTCACGTAATCGTCGGCCCCCATTTCCAGGCCCAGAACCTGATCGTGGCTGTCGTCGCGGGCGGTGAGCATCAGGATCGGCAAGGTCGCCGAATCGGCGCGCAGCAGGCGACAGACCTGCAGGCCGTCGAGGCCGGGCAGCATCAGGTCGAGGATCACCAGGTCCGGCGGATTGAGCCGCGCACGTTCGCGCACAGGGTCACCGCGACCGATCACGCTGACGGAATAACCGTTGCGCTCCAGGTAGCTGGCAATCAGTTCGGCGAGGGCGGTGTCGTCTTCGACCAGGAGGATGTTGGGCATGGGGTGTTTCCAGAAAAAAGCAGTGGCGCCTGTACCGGCCTCTTCGCGGGCAAGCCCGCTCCCACAGGGATTTGAGGTGAACACAAAGGCTATGAACACCACCGACCACTGTGGGAGCGAGCCTGCTCGCGAAGGCGGCCTGACAGACGCAATAAAATTCAAGGACTGAAGGATATACGCCCTCACTCGTCTCTGAGTAAAACCCTTACACAATTTCACACAGCACCAACAAAGCTTCACCGCTACCCTCGCCTGCGCCCAGTAGGATGCTGGGAGTCTTTATTGGGGTATTACATGTCGAAGAATCTGCTTGCCAGGCTCAGTCTGATTGCTCTGGCGTTGACACTGGGCGCGTGCGACAAGGCCTCGAACGCCGAGGAACAGGCGCCGCTGGCCACGGTTCGCATCGAGACCATCGAAGCACAACCACTGACCATCAGCAGCGAACTGAGCGGACGGATTGCCGCACCACGCATGGCCGAAGTGCGTGCCCGCGTGGCCGGCGTGGTCCTGCAGCGCACCTTCCGTGAAGGCAGTGACGTGAAACAGGGCGATGTCCTGTTCCGCATCGACCCGGCACCGTTCAAGGCCGATCTGGACAGCGCCGAAGCAGCGCTGCGCAAGGCCGAGGCCAACGCGTTCCAGGCCCGGTTGCAGGAACAACGCTATGCCCAGTTGATCGACGACAAGGCCATCAGCGGCCAGGACTACGACAACGCCCGGGCCAACGCACGGCAGACCGCCGCCGACGTCGCGGCCAGCAAGGCTGCGGTGGAGCGGGCGAAACTCAACCTCGGCTACGCCACCGTCACCGCGCCGATTTCCGGGCGCATCGGGCGTGCGCTGGTCACCGAAGGCGCGCTGGTCGGGCAGAACGAAACCACGCCGCTGGCGCTGATCCAGCAACTCAATCCGATTCATGCCGACCTGACCCAGTCCACCCGTGAGCTCAACGAACTGCGCCGCGCCTTCCGTTCCGGCCAGTTGCAGCAGGTCGGCCAGGACCAGGCCAAGGCCACGCTGATTCAGGATGACGGCAGCCTCTACCCGCTGCCGGGCAAAATGCTGTTCAGCGACATCACCGTCGACCCGGGCACCGGCCAGATCATCCTGCGCAGTGAGTTCCCCAACCCCGACCTCGACCTGCTGCCCGGCAGTTTCGTGCGCGTGCGCCTGGAACAAGCGGTCAACCGCCAGGGCATCAGCGTGCCGCAACGGGCCATCCAGCGCGACAGCGCGGGCATCGCCCAGGTGCTGCTGCTCGACGCCGAACAGCGCGTCGGCCAGCAACCGGTCGAACTGGGCGCCGTGCAGAACGATCGCTGGATCGTCACCGGCGGCCTGAAAGCCGGCGACCGCATCGTCATCGAGGGCCTGCAGCACGCCCGCCCCGGCGAGAAAGTGCAGATCGACGACACCCCTCTTCCACTTGCCCAGGTGACTGGTCAGTAAGCAGGACGTTTTTTTATGCCGCAGTTCTTTATCGACCGCCCGGTGTTTGCCTGGGTGGTCGCGTTGTTCATTCTGCTGGCCGGTGCCCTGGCCATTCCGCAGTTGCCGGTGGCGCAATACCCCGACGTCGCGCCGCCGCAGATCGAAATCTATGCCGTGTACCCCGGCGCTTCGGCGCAAACCGTGGACGAAAGCGTGGTCAGCCTGATCGAGGAAGAACTCAACGGCGCCGATCATCTGTTGTATTTCGAATCCCAGAGCAGCCTCGGCAGCGCGACCATCAAGGCCACTTTCCAGCCGGGCACCAACCCGGAGCTGGCGCAGGTGGATGTGCAGAACCGCCTCAAGGCCGTGGAGTCGCGCCTGCCGCAAGCGGTCATCCAGCAAGGTTTGCAGGTGGAGAAAGTCTCCTCCGGTTTCCTGCTGTTGATTACCCTGACGTCCAGCGACGGCAAGCTCGACGACGTGGCGCTCAGCGATTACCTGGCGCGCAACGTGATGAACGAGATCAAGCGCCTGGACGGCGTCGGCAAGGCGCAGCTGTATGGCGCCGAGCGGGCGATGCGGATCTGGATTGACCCGCAGAAACTGCTCGCCTTCAACCTGACGCCAGCGGACGTCAACGCCGCCATCGTCGCGCAAAACGCCCAGGTATCGGCCGGCAGCATCGGCGATCTGCCGACCCGCACCACCCAGGAAATCACCGCGACCATTCTGGTCAAGGGTCAGTTGTCGACCCCCGAAGAGTTTGCCGACATCGTCCTCAAGGCCAACCCGGACGGTTCGACCGTGCGCATCAGCGATGTCGCGCGTGTCGAGATCGGCAGCCAGGAATACCAGTTTTCCACGCGCCTGAACGGCAAGCCGTCCACCGCCGTCGCCGTGCAGTTGTCGCCTGGCGCCAACGCCCTGAACACCGCGACCCTGGTGCGGGCGAAGATGGATGAACTCAAGCGCTACTTCCCGGCGAACGTCGAGTACTCGATCCCGTACGACACCTCCCCCTTCGTCAAGGTCTCGATCACCAAGGTGGTCTACACCCTCTTTGAAGCCATGCTGCTGGTGTTCGCGGTGATGTTCCTGTTCCTGCAGAACATCCGCTACACGCTGATTCCGACGCTGGTGGTACCGGTGGCGTTGATGGGCACCTTTGCGACGATGCTGGCGCTGGGTTTTTCGATCAACGTGCTGACCATGTTCGGCATGGTGCTGGCCATCGGCATTCTGGTGGACGACGCCATCGTGGTGGTGGAGAACGTCGAGCGCATCATGGCCACCGAGGGCCTGTCGCCCAAGGAAGCCACGCGCAAGGCCATGCAGCAGATCACCGGGGCCATCATCGGCATCACCCTGGTGCTGGTCGCGGTGTTCATTCCGATGGCGTTCATGCAAGGCTCGGTCGGGGTGATTTACCAGCAGTTCTCGTTGTCGATGGCCACCTCGATCCTGTTCTCGGCCTTCCTCGCCCTGACCTTGACCCCGGCCCTGTGCGCGACGCTGCTCAAGCCGATTGCCAAAGGCGAGCACCACGAAAAGAGCGGATTCTTCGGCTGGTTCAACCGCCGCTTCGAGCAACTGACCGCGCGCTACCAAGGCTGGGTCGCCTACGCGTTGAAACGCACCGGGCGCTACCTGCTGATCTACGGTGTGCTGCTGATTGGTCTGGGCCTGGCCTTCAGTCGCCTGCCTTCCTCGTTCCTGCCGGTGGAAGACCAGGGTTACACCATCACCGACATCCAGTTGCCACCGGGCGCGAGCAAGAACCGCACGGTGCAGGTGGCCGAGCAGGTGGAAGCGCACAACGCCGGTGAGCCGGGCATTCGCGACAGCGTGGTGATTCTCGGTTTCAGCTTCTCCGGCAGCGGGCAGAATGCGGCGCTGGCGTTCAGCACGCTCAAAGACTGGTCCGAGCGCGGCAGCGACGATTCGGCCAGCTCGATTGCCGACCGGGCCAACGTCGCCCTCAGCCAGATCAAGGACGCGGTGACCTTTGCTGTGCTGCCACCACCCGTGGATGGCCTGGGTACGTCCAGCGGCTTCGAGTTCCGCCTGCAGGACCGCGGTGGTCTGGGCCATGAGAAGCTGATGCAAGCGCGCACCGACTTGCTCGCGGCCGCCGAAAAAAGCCCGATCCTGATGAACGTGCGCGAAAGCGCCCTGGCCGAGGCGCCGCAGGTGCAACTGGTGGTCGACCGCAAGCAGGCCAACGCGCTGGGGGTGTCCTTTGCCGACGTCGGCAACGTGCTGTCCACGGCCGTGGGCTCGGCCTACATCAACGACTTCCCCAACCAGGGGCGGATGCAGCGCGTCGTGGTCCAGGCCGAGGGCGACCAGCGCAGCCAGGTGCAAGACCTGCTGAAGATCCACGTGCGCAACACCCACGGAAAAATGGTGCCCTTGTCAGCCTTCGTGCAGGCCAAATGGACCCAGGGCCCGGCGCAGTTGACCCGCTACAACGGCTATCCGGCGATCAGCATTTCCGGTGAACCGAGGCCGGGCCACAGCACTGGCGAGGCCATGGCCGAGATCGAGCGGTTGGTGGCGCAAGGCCCGGCGGGCCTGGGCCAGGAATGGACCGGGTTGTCGTTGCAGGAACGCTTGTCCGGCAGCCAGGCGCCGATCCTGCTCGGGCTGTCGCTGTTGATCGTGTTCCTGTGCCTGGCGGCGTTGTACGAGAGCTGGTCGATCCCGACCTCGGTGCTGCTGGTGGTGCCGCTGGGCGTGCTCGGCGCGGTGCTGGCCGTGACCTTGCGCAGCATGCCCAACGACGTGTTCTTCAAGGTCGGGCTGATCACCATCATCGGCCTGTCGGCGAAGAACGCGATCCTGATCATCGAGTTCGCCAAGAGCCTGTACGACGAAGGCCACGACCTGGTCGACGCCACCCTGCAAGCGGCACGCCTGCGGTTGCGGCCGATCGTCATGACTTCGCTGGCGTTCATCCTGGGCGTCGTGCCCCTGGCGATTGCCACAGGTGCCAGCTCGGCGAGCCAGCAGGCCATCGGCACCGGGGTGATCGGCGGGATGATCACGGCGACGCTGGCCGTGGTGTTCGTGCCGGTGTTTTTTGTGGTGGTGATGAAGCTGGTGCGCAAACGCCATAAAAGCACCTGAAAAAACACTGGTCCCTGTGGGAGCGGGCTTGCTCGCGAAGGCGGCGTGTCAGTCAACAGGGATGTTGAAGGTGATGGCCTCTTC
>NZ_JBYSYZ010000008.1:0-177494 GCF_058783925.1 Pseudomonas sp. FW305-70 | reverse complement strand
CCCCCCCCCGCTCCCACAGGGATCTCCACGGTTTCAAGACTGGGGGCAATTGGGCTAAGGTGATTGCATCGCCCCAACCCGTCGAGCCTCCATGCCCTACCTCACCCACACCCACCCTCGCCTGTCCGCCGCCACGACGCTCGGTATCGCGGCGGGCATCCTGGTTCCGGCCGATTCGGTGATCAGCAAAATCCTCATCGGCTGGAATGCCGGAGTCTGGACTTACCTGATCCTGATGTCCTGGCTCACCGTGCGTTCAAAAGCGACCGACGTGAAACGCATCGCCGAAATCGAAGATGAAAACGCCGGGCTGGTGCTGTTGGTGGTGTGCATCGCGGCATTGGCCAGCCTGGCGACCATCACCTTCGAACTGGCTGGCAGCAGAGACCTTGAAACCACGCGCAAGCTCCTGCACTACGGCTTCACTGCATTGACGGTGATCGGCTCGTGGCTGCTGATCGGGGTGATTTTCAGCGTGCACTACGCGCGCCTGTTTTACACCTGGGAAGGCAAAGAGCCGGCGCTGCGCTTTGCTGAAGGCCTGACGACGCCCAATTACTGGGACTTCCTGTACTTCTCGTTCACCGTCGGCGTGGCGGTGCAGACCTCGGATGTCGGCGTGGCGACCCGTGATTTGCGCAAGATCGTGCTGGCGCAGTCGTTGATCGGTTTTCTGTTCAACACCGCCATCCTTGGATTCTCAATCAATATTGCGGCGGGCCTGTTCAACTGATGCCTGCACAAACGTTCTAGTCATCGCCCTTCCAGCAGGCGTTAAATAGCTCGGCAATCCGCCCCGCAGGTGCAACATGAACGCTCACAACTGGATCGACCTGTCCCGGGACGCCGACACCGGCATCGAGACCCTGCGCGCGCATTTCGTAGGTCACGCCTACGACCCGCACTGGCATGACAGTTATCTGGTGGGCGTCACCGAGCAAGGGGTCCAGCAATTCAATTGCCGACGGGCCAGGCACCAGAGCACGCCGGGCAAGGTGTTTTTGCTCGAGCCCGGTGACATCCATGACGGTGACGCACCGACCGCCGACGGTTTTACCTACCGCATGCTGTACCTCGATCCGCAGTGGTTACAGCGCGAACTCGGCGCCGTGTTCGATCATGCCCCCGACAACAGCCAACTGAGTTTCGCCGCCACCCTGGCCTGTGATGCGCGCCTGGCCCAGGCCACCAGCCTGGCGTTTGAAACCCTGCATCGCGGCGAGCTGAAGATCATCCGCCAGACCGCCCTCGACGCGTTGCTCGAACGCCTGACCAGCCACTTGCATTGGCGCGCCCGCGATGGCCAGGACCCGCGTCTGCCGCGCGTGGCGCAGAAGGCCCGGGACTACCTGCATGCCAACGCGCAATACGACATCGGCCTCGATCAACTGGCAGCCGTCACAGGTGTCGACCGCTTCCGCCTGACCCGTGCGTTCAAGGCCGCTTACGGCATGGCGCCCCACGCGTATCTGGTGCAATTGCGCCTGGCAACCGCGCGGCGAATGCTGGCCCGAGGCGTGCAACCGGCAACGGTGGCGATGGCGCTGGGCTTTGCCGACCAGAGCCATCTGGGCCGATGGTTCGTGCGCGCCTACGGCCTGACACCGGCGCTGTACCGCAAGCGCTGCTCAAATCTTCCAGACAAGTAACGCCGGGGATTGTGAAGATCGGTTTCACTGATCTTTACCGGAGTTTGCCCGCGATGCTCTCTTCTTTCCCGACGTTGCTGCCCTTCCTGCTCTTTGCCTTTGTGGCGTCCATCACACCCGGACCGACCAACATTCTGGTGCTCAGCAACAGTGCCCGATACGGCTTGGGCGCCGCCCTGCCGATTATCTTCGGCGCCTGCGCCAGTGCCGCGACGCTGGTGTTGCTGGTGGGCACGGGCGTTGGCTCTTCACTGACGGCCTGGCCCGCGTTGCAAAACGTCATGCAATGGGTCGGGGTAGCGTGGCTGAGTTATCTGGCCTGGCAGATCATCCGTTCGCCGGCCGAAGCCATCAGCACGCAGAAAACCGCTGCTCGACTGGGTTGGGTGGGCGCCGCCAGCCTGCAATGGATCAACCCGAAAACCTGGATGATGGCGCTGGCGGTGGTCAGTGTCTTCGCTGGAGCGGGCGAAGATCGGCTCGTCCATGTGATCAATCTTTCATGGGTGTTTTTCCTGGTTTCCTTGCCCTGCCTGGGTGTCTGGGCGCTGCTCGGTGCCGGGGCGAGTCGCTGGTTGCGCTCGCCCCGGGCCATGCAACGTTTCAATCGCTGCATGGGCCTGGTGCTGCTGGGTTCAGCGTGGCTGAGTGTGCTGGCCTGAACGCCACCGGTCAGTGTTTTTTCGACAATCGACAATCCGGGGCTTGACGGCGAATTGGCTTTTGGTGTCTTCTGAAACCGGTTTCAGCGCAATCTCACGAAGCGCTCGACCTTATAAATCCAATAAGAAGGTTTCAGACCGTGAACGATTTCTCCGCCGCCCAGCGCAGCCGCGTGACCATGCTCGACGTGGCCGAACACGCCAAGGTCTCCAAGGCCAGCGTTTCACGGTTCATCGGCGAAGACCGCGCCCTGCTCTCCGATGCCATCGCCCAACGCATCGAGCAGGCGATTGCCGAACTGGGCTATCGCCCGAACCAGATGGCCCGAGGCCTGAAACGCGGGCGCACCCGCCTGATCGGCATGCTGGTGGCCGATATCCGCAACCCTTATTCAATTGCCGTGATGCACGGGGTGGAAACCGCCTGCCGTCAGCACGGCTATAGCCTGGTGGTGTGCAACACCGACCGCGACGACGAGCAAGAGCGCCAGCACCTGGCCCTGCTGCGCTCGTACAACATCGAAGGCCTGATCGTGAACACCCTCGGTCATCACCGTGACGAATTGCACGAACTGCACCGGGAAATGCCCCTGGTGCTGGTGGACCGCAAGGTCGAGCACCTTGAGAGCGACATGGTCGGGCTGGACAATCCGGCAGCCGTTGAAATGGCCCTCGCGCATCTTGAAGAACGCGGCTACCGCGACGTGTTGATGGTGTCCGAACCGTTCGATGGCACCAGTTCACGGATCGAGCGGGTCGCCAGTTTCAAGGCGCAAATTGCCCTGCGCCCGGCCCTCCATGGCAGCCTCATCGAAACCGGCAGTGAACTGACCGCAAAACTTGCAACCTTCCTCGACACGCCCGGCCCCGGCCCGAAAGCGCTGTTTTGCGCGAACGGCATTGCGGCGCTGACCTGCACCCATGCGTTGCGTGAACTCAAGTGCAACCTGTTCGAGGATGTGGGCTTGATCGCCCTCGATGACCTGGATTGGTATCCGTTGGTGGGTAGCGGGATAACTGCGCTGGCCCAGCCAACCACCGAGATTGGCGCCAATGCGTTTGAGTGTCTGCTCAAGCGGTTGCGCGGGGATGACGGGGCGGTGCGGACGCTGGATTTTTCGGCGCGGTTGATTGTTAGAGGATCGACTCTCGGAAATTCTCGGTGAATGTTCGGGCCTCTTCGCGGGCAAGCCCGCTCCCACATTTGGAATGCATTCCCCTGTGGGAGCGGGCTTGCCCGCGAAGAGGCCATCAAGATCACCCACTATTTTTTTGAACAAAAATGAAACCGGTTTCAGAGGTAAAACAACAATGAACAAACCCGCCGTTTCCATCAGCCTCTCCAGCTACGGCGCCGACCTGGTGCGCCAGCGCGGCCAAGGCAGTTTTATCGAAGTACTGGCCGCCGCCGGTGCCACGCGCATCGAATGGCGCGAGGAATTGCTGACCATTGAGGACCCCGTTCAACTGGCCAATGCCACTCAGGCAGAAGGCCTGGAGAGCGTGTATTCATCGCCAATGGAACTCTGGTTGGCCGGACAATCCAGGCCCAATCCAGAACTGATCACCGCCCTGCAACGCGCCCGGGCGTTCGGTGCCAAATGGCTGAAAGTGTCCCTGGGCTATTTCACTGACAACTGCGACCTGCACGCCCTCGCCCGGCTGCTGGACGCCAGCCCCGTGCAGTTGCTGGTGGAAAACGACCAGACCCTGCACGGCGGGCGCATCGAACCCTTCCAGCGCTTTTTCACTGAGGTCGAGCAACACCACTTGCCGATCAAGATGACCTTCGATATCGGCAATTGGCACTGGCAGGACCAGTCCGCCGCCAGCGCCGCGCGCCTCCTCGGACGCCACGTCGGCTATGTGCACTGCAAAGCGGTTACGCGTCGTGCCGACGACAAGCTGGTCGCCATCGCGCCGACCGCCAGCGACTTGCAACAGTGGGAACAGCTGCTGGGGCACATGGCCCAAGGCGTCATGCGGGCCGCGGAGTATCCGCTGCAAGGCGATGACCTGGTGCAGCTGACCCGCGAACACGTGGCGGCCCTCGCCCGCCTCGGCCAGGCGCAACGGGAGAGTGCTCATGTCTGAGATCGATATTCTGTCCTTCGGCGAGACCATGGCGATGTTCGTCGCCGAGCAGGAAGGCGACCTGGCCAGCGTTGGCGCCTTCCACAAACGCATCGCCGGGGCTGACAGTAATGTGGCGATCGGTTTGTCCCGGCTTGGCTTCAACGTGGCATGGCTGAGCCGGGTCGGTGCCGATTCGTTGGGCCGGTTCGTGGTCGAGACCCTGGAAAAAGAAGGCCTGGATTGCCGTCACGTCGACATCGACACCGCCCACCCGACCGGTTTTCAACTCAAGTCCCGCACCGACGATGGCGGCGACCCGGTGGTCGAGTACTTCCGCCGCGGTTCGGCGGCCAGTCACCTGTCGCCGCACTCGATCGTGCCCGAGTTGCTCAAGGCCCGACACTTGCACGCTACCGGCATTCCCCCGGCGCTGTCGGAGTCGGCGCGGCAGATGTCGTTCGAGTTGATGACCCGCATGCGCGAGGCCGGGCGCAGCGTGTCCTTCGACCCGAACCTGCGCCCGAGCCTGTGGGCCAGCGAACGACAAATGATCACCGAGATCAACCGCCTCGCCGCCCTCGCCCATTGGGTGCTGCCGGGCTTGAGCGAAGGTCGATTGCTGAGCGGTTTCGAAGACCCGGCCGACATTGCTGCCTTCTACCTCGACCAGGGCGCCGAAGTCGTGGCGATCAAGCTTGGGCCGCACGGTGCTTACTACCGCACCCATCTTGATCAAGGTTTCGTCGCTGGCGTGCCGGTGGCCACGGTGGTCGATACGGTGGGCGCCGGCGATGGTTTTGCCGTCGGCATGATCAGCGCGCTGCTGGAAAACCAGAGCTTTGCCGAGGCCGTGAAGCGTGCCAACTGGATTGGCAGCCGTGCGGTACAGAGCCGGGGGGATATGGAGGGGTTGCCGACCCGATCCGAAATGGATGTCGAATTTGCGGCCGTCTTCGCGGGCAAGCCCGCTCCCACAGGTTTTGCGTCTGTGGGAGCGGGCTTGCCCGCGAAGGGGCCAGCACAGTCACTGAAGATCTAAACACCGTTACCTGCTGCAACAAAAACAACAAGCTCAGGAGCACCACTCATGAAAACCGCAACGCTCGCCACCCGCCGCTGGTGGTACATCATGCCCATCGTGTTCATCACCTATAGCTTGGCGTATCTGGATCGCGCCAACTACGGGTTCGCCGCCGCGTCCGGCATGGCGGCGGACCTGATGATCACACCAGGTTTGTCGTCGATGCTCGGCGCGCTGTTCTTCCTCGGCTACTTTTTCTTCCAGGTACCCGGCGCGATCTACGCGCAGAAACACAGTGTGAAGAAGCTGATTTTCGTCAGCCTGATCCTCTGGGGCAGCCTGGCGACCTTGACCGGGATTGTCTCCAATGCCTACTGGCTGATCGTCATTCGCTTCATGCTCGGCGTGGTCGAAGCGGCCGTCATGCCGGCGATGCTGATCTACCTGTGCCACTGGTTCACCCGCGCCGAACGCTCGCGGGCCAACACCTTCCTGATCCTCGGCAACCCGGTGACCATGCTCTGGATGTCAGTGGTCTCGGGCTACCTGGTGCAGCACTACAGCTGGCGCTGGATGTTCATCGTCGAAGGTTTGCCCGCGGTGTTGTGGGCATTCATCTGGTGGCGCCTGGCCGATGATCGTCCGTCACAGGCCAAGTGGCTCAACGATCAGGAAAAGCAGGATCTGGAAAGCGCACTGGCCGCCGAACAGGTCGGCATCAAGGCCGTGAAGAACTACGCCGAAGCCTTCCGCTCTCCCAAAGTGATCATCCTGGCCCTGCAGTTCTTCTGCTGGAGCATTGGCGTGTACGGTTTCGTGTTGTGGCTGCCGTCGATCCTCAAGGCCGGCGCGCAGATGGACATGGTCCAGGCCGGCTGGCTGTCGGCGCTGCCGTACCTGGCGGCAGTGATCGGCATGCTGCTGGTGTCCTGGGGTTCGGACAAACTGCAAAAACGTAAACGTTTCGTCTGGCCGCCACTGCTGATTGCCTCGATCGCCTTCTATGGCTCCTACGCCCTGGGTGCCGAACACTTCTGGTGGTCCTACACCCTGCTGGTGATTGCCGGCGCCTGCATGTACGCGCCTTACGGCCCCTTCTTCGCGATCATCCCGGAGATCCTCCCGGCCAACGTCGCGGGCGGCGCCATGGCGCTGATCAACAGCATGGGCGCCCTCGGCTCGTTTGGCGGTTCTTATCTGGTCGGCTACCTGAACAGCTCCACCGGCTCGCCGGGTGCGTCGTACCTGTTGATGAGCGGCGCATTGATGTTTTCGGTGGTACTGACGATTTTCCTCAAGCCCGGCGCCAGCGACCGGGAGCGCCCCTCGGCCACGGTAACGCGCGCCGCCACGGCACATTCCTGAATTGAAGTTGAGATCCCGAAGATGAAAAAGCAGGTCGTCCTCTACAAGAAACTCTCGCCGCTATTGATGGCTCGCTTGCACGAGCAGGCCGAAGTGACGCTGATCGAAAACCTTGATGCCGAGGGCCTGGGCAAACTGCGCGAGGCCCTGCCCCGCGCTCACGGTTTGCTCGGTGCCAGCCTGAAGCTGGATGCCGAACTGCTCGACCTGGCGCCTGACCTTCAAGCCATTGCCAGCGTCTCGGTGGGCGTCGACAACTACGACATCGACTACCTCACCGAACGGCGAATCCTGCTGAGCAACACGCCGGATGTGCTCACCGAAACCACCGCCGACACGGGCTTTGCGCTGATCCTGGCGACTGCCCGGCGGGTGGTGGAACTGGCGAATCTGGTTCGCGCCGGCCAATGGAACCGCAACATCGGCCCTGCGCATTTCGGCAGCGACGTGCACGGCAAAACCCTGGGCATCATCGGCATGGGCCGTATTGGCGAAGCCCTCGCGCAGCGCGGGCATTGCGGGTTTGGCATGCCGGTGATCTACCACAGCCAGTCACCGAAACCGGCAGTGGAGCAGCGGTTCAATGCGCGCTATCGAAGCCTGTCGGAACTGTTGCAACAGGCCGATTTCGTTTGCCTGACGTTACCGCTGACCGCTGAAACCCAAGGGCTGATCGGCGAAGAGCAGTTTGCCCAGATGCGTCCCGAGACCATCTTCATCAATATTTCGCGGGGCAAAGTGGTGGATGAAGCGGCTCTGATCGAAGCCTTGCGCACGGGCCGGATTCGCGCGGCAGGGCTGGATGTATTCGACCGCGAACCCTTGAATCAGGACTCGCCATTGCTGCAGTTGAACAATGTGGTGGCCACACCCCACATCGGCTCGGCCACCCATGAAACACGGGAGGCCATGGCCAGGTGCGCGGTGGACAACCTGTTGGCGGCGCTGGCGGGTGAGCGGCCGGCCAATCTGGTGAATGTTGGGGCGTGGCAGGGCTGAGGTATTCGGCGCCTGTCAGGCAGCCTTCGCGAGCAAGCCCGCTCCCACAATGGATTTGCTGTGAACACAGTACTTGTGAACAATAAAGATCAAATGTGGGAGCGGGCTTGCTCGCGAAGAGGGCAGCACAGGCAACACAAATCCTTCAGGCCCGCCGCACCTCCAGCAAATCCGTCGCACACAAAGCAATCCGCCGGCAGGCATCAGCCAGCTTCAGCTGATCCACCACCAGGCCGATGCGGATATGTCCCGCCGCACTCGGCCCGAAAGCCTCACCGGCCAGCACCGACACGCCATAGCCTTCCAGCAGTCGCTCGGCGAAGCGCTGGGCCGACAAGCCGGTCTGGCGCACATCGACCATCACGAACATTCCGCCGTCCGGGCGTATCGGCTTGAGTCCCGGGCATTGCCCCAAGCTTGCACACACCAGGTCGCGGCGCTGGCGATACTCTTCACGCATCGAGGCCACTTCCGGCAGGTCCCGGTCCAGCGCCAACTGCGCAGCGTTCTGCACGAAATCCGGGATACCGAACAACATGCTCAGCGACAAATTGACCAGGTGACCCGCCATGGGCTTGGGCCCAATCACCCAGCCCACCCGCCAACCGCTCATGGCGTGGGATTTGGACAGGCTGTTGATCGTCGCGGTGCGCTCGGCCATGCCCGGCAGGCTCGCCGGGCTGATGTGCTGGCCTTCGTACAGCAAGTCGCTGTAGACCTCGTCACTGATCAGCCACAAATCGTGACGAATGCACAGTGCCGCCAGCTCTTGCCAGATGGCCAGTGGCAAACTGGCGCCGGATGGATTGTTCGGACTGTTGAGCAGTATGGCGCGTGTCTTGGGCGTGATCCGCGCCGCGACATCCAGCGGGTCGACGCGAAACCCGTTCTGCGGGCGCACGGGCACCGGGACCACTGTGGCCGCACACGCGCCGATCACGCCTTCATAGGTCACGTACATCGGCTCGGCGACAATCACTTCATCGCCCGGGTCGAGCAGGCACTGCGCCACCGAATACACCGCGCACTGCGCCCCCGGAAAGACGATCACATGTTCGCCATCCACCACCTGGCCACTGCGTTGCCGATGTCGGCGGGCAATGCTGTCGCGCAGGCCACGACTGCCGCGCACTTCAGGATAGTGCGTATCACCGGCCAACAAGCTGGCGATGGCGGCCTGGACAATGGGTTGCGGCGTATCGAAGTCGGGGTCGCCAATGGACAACAGCAGGACGTCGACGCCCTGTTCGCGCAAGTGCAGCGCTCGATCGTGAATCTGCCAGGCCGCCGCACCGTCACCGGCGATTCGTTGGGTCAAGGCTGAGTAGCGCATGTTGTTCTCCTGTCGCGCGGGTACTCCAAGCCACAACCCTATCTCAAATCACGAAACGCGCCAGCATGGCGTTCAACTCCACCCTCAAAATTGCCATCGGAGCTATTGTGGCGAGGGAGCTTGCTCCCGTTCGGTTGCGCAGCAACCGCCGAACAAGGGGGCCGCTGCGCAGCCCAACGGGAGCAAGCTCCCTCGCCACAAGGATGTCGTTGATTGACAGGCATCGTTCAATGCTTGCGAGCAGCCATCCGCCAGACACGCGCGATGTCGGTTGTCCGCTCACGCAGCAAGCGCGGCGCCTCGGCACAGGCCTGTTCCAGGGTCATCGGCCCGCTTGCCAGGGCGAACGCAGCGTCGATGCCGTGCTCATAAAGCGCCTGATACCCCTCGCCCAGCGTACCGGCGATGACGATGACCGGCACGGCGTGTTGCCTGGCGACACGCGCCACACCGAATGGCGTCTTGCCGCGCAGGGTTTGCGCATCGAAACGCCCTTCGCCGGTGATCACCAGATCGGCGCCTGCAACCGCCTCGGCCAGGCCCACCAGTTCGCCGACCACCTCGACCCCGGCCTTGAACTGCGCGCCCAGGAACGCCTTGGCGGCAAACCCCAGGCCACCGGCCGCGCCACTCCCCGGTTCGTCGCGAACGTCGTTGCTCAAAGCGACCGCGCAATGGTCGGCAAAGTGCCCCAGCGCCTGATCCAGTTGTTCGACCTGCACGGGCGAAGCGCCTTTTTGCGGGCCGAAAATCGCCGAGGCGCCGTGGGGGCCGCACAGCGGGTTATTGACGTCGGCGGCGATGTCGAAGCGCACCTGTGGCAGACGCGGATCGATGTCGCTCAGGTCCACGCGGGACAATTGCGCAAGGGCGAGGCCGCCCGGTGACAGCGTCTGTCCCTGAGCGTCCAGCAATTTCACGCCCAGGGCCTGCATGGCACCGGCGCCGCCGTCGTTGGTCGCGCTGCCGCCAATCGCCAGGATCACCCGTTGTGCACCGGCATCCAGTGCGGCACGGATCAATTGCCCGGTGCCGAAGGTGCTGCTGATGCACGCGTCCCGCTGCGCCACCGGGACCAACTGCAAACCGCTGGCCTCGGCCATTTCGATGATTGCGGTGCGGCTCTGCGGCAACCAGCCCCAAGCGGCCTCCACCATGGCCCCCAGCGGCCCGCGAACCAGGGTGCGGCGCAGTTCGCCTTCGCACGCGGCCAGTATCGACTCGACAGTCCCTTCCCCACCATCGGCCATCGGACATTTGATCAGTTGGGCATCAGGCCAGACCTGCGCCAATCCCAAGGCAATGGCGTCGGCTACGCCTTGAGCGCTGAGGCTGTCCTTGAACGAATCGGGGGCGATTACGATTTTCATGGGAATTCTCCAGTTCCAATGCCCACATGCTGCCAGCCGCCATGAACAATAACGCCGGTCCGCTGCACAAGCGGTGTTGAGGATTATTGTTCATTTCCACAAAACCCGAGGCAGACGTTTCACCTGTAGGAGCGAGCTTGCTCGCGATGGAGGGTAACGATGACGCGGGAAATCAGACTTACCGCGGCGTCCTCTGGTTTTTCGCGAGCAAGCTCGCTCCTACAGGGGGATTTTGTCGCTCACGAAATTGAGTCTGGCTCGGGCAGCAGTTGCACGCCCAGATACAACGCGAGCATTCCATCAAGCCGCAGCGGATCGACGCCGCTGAGCTCGGCAATCCGTTCCATGCGATAACGCAGGCTGTTGCGATGGATGCCCAGCGCATCGGCGCAGGCCTGGCTCTGGCCGTCGTGTTCACACCAACTGCGCAGGGTCGCCAGCAACTGACCATTGCTGTCCTTGGCAATGACCTTGCGCAGCGGGTTGAGCAATTCGTCGAGGGCGTCGTCGTTGCGGTGGCGCCAGAGCATCACCGGCAGTCGATAGCGGTTGAGCGTCAACAGCCGGGAGCGCGGCAACACTTCGCGACCGTAGGCCAGCAAGTCGCCGACCCGGCGATAGCAGCGACGCAACCCCGCCAGCCCATCGGCTTGCCCACCGACGGCAATGCGCAGGATGTTCCAGCCAAGGCCGTCAAGCTTGTCCAGCAAGCGCTCGTTCTCCACCGACTGGCTGGCCGGCCGACACCAGAGCAACGAAGTTTTCGCCGAGCTGACGCACCAACTGTCCGGGTGGCGGGTGGTCAACCAGGCACTCAGTGCCTCGACGGTTTGCCCCGCAGCATGTTCCAGACCCAGTTCGAACAGGTACGGCACCCGGGTCATTTGTGGCTTGAGGCCCAACTGCTGCGCCTCATCGATCAGCCGCGGAGAATCCCCGGCTTCGCTGAGCAGCAGCGCCAGCAGATCATCGCAGCGCTGGCGCCGCCATTGCTGTTCGGCCTGCTGGTTGCGCTGGGCTACCAGCATCTCGGCGGTCATGCGCACCAGTTCGGCATAGGTGCGCAGTTGCTCGGGTTCGCCGGTGATACCCAATACGCCGATCAGGCGCTGATCGAGCAACAGCGGCAGGTTGATGCCCGGCTGCACACCCTTGAGATGAATCGCCGTCTGCGCATCGATCTCCACCACGCGGCCGTTGGCCAGGACCAGTTGCGCGCCTTCATGCCGGGTGTTGACCCGCTCCGGTTCGCCACTGCCCAGGATCAGGCCCTGGCTATCCATCACGTTGACGTTGTACGGCAGGATGGCCATCGCCCGGTCGACGATGTCCTGGGCCAGGTCGTGATCGAGTTCGAACATGCAAGTGATCCTTGAAGACGGAGATGGAACGGGTTGTTCACCCGCACAGGCCTTGGTTGCAAACCCTGTGCTCAGGCACAAAGACAGCCGCCCTGAGGGTGGTCGAGACTCTCTGGGCGATCAACGTTACCCTTTGCATCGCAAAAAATCATAATAAAGAGAGAGCCGCCATGACACAGAGCGCCGTAGCGTCCGAGGCCATCGCTGACGACAAAAACGCCGTCTACAAGCGCATCACCCTGCGTTTGATCCCCTTCATTTTCATCTGCTACCTGTTCAACTACCTCGACCGGGTCAACGTTGGATTTGCCAAGCTGCAGATGCTCGACGCGCTGAAGTTCAGCGAAACCGTGTACGGCCTGGGCGCCGGCATCTTCTTTATCGGTTACGTACTGTGCGGCGTACCCAGCAACCTGGCCTTGACGAAATTCGGCCCACGGCGCTGGATCGCGCTGATGATGATGACCTGGGGCACGCTGTCGACCTGCCTGCTGTTCGTCACCACGCCGACCGAGTTCTATACCCTGCGCCTGTTTACCGGTGCCGCCGAAGCCGGGTTCTTTCCGGGCGTGGTGCTGTATCTCTCGCAGTGGTTCCCGACCTTCCGCCGTGGCCGCATCATGGCGTTGTTCATGTCGGCGATCCCGGTATCCGGCCTGCTCGGCAGCCCCTTCTCCGGCTGGATTCTCAACCACTTCGCCGCGGGCCAGGGCGGTCTCGCCGGCTGGCAGTGGATGTTCCTGCTGCAAGGCATTCCGACGGTGATCCTCGGTGCGCTGGCTTATTTCCTGCTCAGTGACAGTTACGCCAATGCGAAATGGCTGACTCCGTTCGAGCGTTCGGTGCTGGAAGCCGACCATGCTGAAGACCTGGCCAGCAAACCGAAAACCACCACTGATTCGCTGCTGGCGGTGTTCAAGAACCCGGCGATCTGGGCCTTCGGCCTGATCTACTTCTGCATCCAGAGCGGCGTCTACGCGATCAACTTCTGGCTGCCATCGATCATCAAGAACCTGGGCTTTGGCGATAACCTGGTAATCGGCTGGCTCAGTGCGATTCCCTACCTGCTGGCTGCGGTGTTCATGCTGATCGTGGGCCGTTCGGCGGACCTGCGCAAAGAACGTCGCTGGCATCTGGTGGTGCCGATGCTGATGGGCGCGCTGGGGCTGCTGATCGCGGTAAACTTCGCCGCCAACCCGGCCATCGCGATTCTCGGTCTGACCATCGCCACCATGGGCGCCCTCACCGGCCTGCCGATGTTCTGGCCCGTGCCGACCGCCCTGCTCAGTGCCGGCGCTGCCGCCGGCGGCCTGGCGCTGATCAATTCGATGGGCCAGATGGCGGGTTTCCTCAGCCCGTACCTGGTGGGTTGGGTCAAGGACAGCACCGGTTCGACCGATGCGGCGCTGTACCTGCTGGCGGGGGTGATTGTCTGCGGCAGTCTGCTGGCGTTGCGCATGACCCGTACGTTGCGCGCCTGATCAACACCACTCCCTGTGGGAGCGGGCTTGCTCGCGAAGGCGGAGTGTCAGACAACAATATTGTCGACTGATA
The DNA here is from genome assembly GCF_058783925.1 of Pseudomonas sp. FW305-70. Taxonomy (NCBI): domain Bacteria; kingdom Pseudomonadati; phylum Pseudomonadota; class Gammaproteobacteria; order Pseudomonadales; family Pseudomonadaceae; genus Pseudomonas; species Pseudomonas sp. FW305-70. The sequence goes on along the minus strand of NZ_JBYSYZ010000008.1, from coordinate 164,104 downwards.
CACCGCCTTCGCGAGCAAGCCCGCTCCCACATTTGATTCGATTTGCGTTTGCTCCAGGGTGCAGTTCTGGTATCTGATTGAGCCTTTCCCACTGGTAAAAGGATTTGCTCATGAGCTATCGCACATTGGGTCATTCGGGCCTGCAGGTGTCCACCCTGACCTTGGGCACCATGATGTTCGGCGAACAGACCAGTACCGAAGACTCCCTGCGGATCATCGACAAGGCCTGGGACCAGGGCATCAATTTCATCGACACCGCCGACGTCTACACCAGCGGCCGTTCCGAGGAAATCGTCGGCGAGGCCATCGCCAGCCGCCGCCATGAATGGGTGCTTGCCACCAAGGTCGGTTTCGGTCCCGTGGACGGTATCCCCAACCGCAGCGGTCTGAGCCGCAAGCATCTGTTCAACGGTCTCGACGCCAGCCTGACGCGCCTGGGCACCGACTACCTCGACATCTACTACCTGCACCGTGAAGACCACAACACACCGCTGGACGTCACGGTATCGGCCATCGGCGACTTGATTCGCCAGGGCAAGATCCGCTATTGGGGCCTGTCCAACTATCGTGGCTGGCGCATCGCCGAAGTGATTCGCGTGGCTGACAAGCTCGGCGTTGACCGGCCGGTGATCAGCCAACCGCTGTACAACATCGTCAACCGCCAGGCTGAAACCGAGCAGATCACGGCGGCACAAAATTATGGACTGGGCGTGGTGCCCTACAGCCCGCTGGCGCGCGGAGTGCTCAGCGGCAAATACGCGCCGGATGTGGAACCGGACGCCAACAGCCGTGCCGGTCGCCAGGACAAACGCATCCTTGAGACTGAATGGCGCGTCGAATCCCTGCGCATCGCCCAGCAGATCCAGCAATACACCCAGGAGCGCGGCGTCGGCATCGTCGAGTTCGCGATTGCCTGGGTGCTGAACAACAGCGCCGTGACCTCGGCCATTGTCGGGCCGCGTACCGAAGCGCAATGGGACGCCTACACTAAGGCGCAGGCGGTGAAAATCACGGCCGAGGACGAGGCGTTCATCGATGCGCTGGTGACACCGGGGCATGCGTCGACACCGGGGTTCAATGATGTGAGCCATTTTGTGTCGGGGCGTAAACCGCGCATTAGCTGAAGAAATAAAAAACCAATGTGGGAGCGGGCTTGCTCGCGAAGGCTGCTTAACATTCAACATTGATGTTGGCTGGAAAACCGCTTTCGCGAGCAAGTCGAATCGTCGCACCACCGCTCCCACAATTGGATCGTGTTGATTGATTGGTCAATATTCGGCTTGAAAAACACGTATCCTCCGCACCCCCGTTTCACCTTCAACCTCGCGAGGACAGCTTGTCTAAAGGTATCGCTCTATCGGTTTCAGCCTCGGTGCTGTTTGCCGTCATGTATTACTACACATCGCTGCTCACCCCCTTGAGCGGCGTGGAAATCTTCGGTTGGCGCATGTTGCTGACCGTGCCGTGCATGACCGTGTTCATGGTGGTGTCCGGCGAGTGGAAGCGCGTGCTGGAGATCGTGCGGCGCGCCAAGGCCGATCCGAAGCTGATTGGCGCGCTGATCGCCTCCTCTGCCCTGCTCGGCGTGCAATTGTGGCTGTTCATGTGGGCGCCGCTCAACGGTTACAGCCTGGATGTATCCCTGGGTTACTTCCTGCTGCCGCTGACCATGGTGTTGACCGGGCGGATCGCCTATGGCGAACGCCTGTCGTACCTGCAAAAGATCGCCGTGGTGTTCGCCTGCCTGGGCGTGGTCAACGAGGTGTATCAGGTCGGTGGTTTTTCCTGGGCGACCTTGCTGGTCTGCATTGGTTATCCGGCCTACTTCGTTCTGCGCAAACGGCTGGCAGCAGACAACCTCGGCGGCTTGTGGCTGGACATGGCGTTGACGCTGCCGGTGGCCGTCTGGTTCGTTCAGAGCGGTGCACAGGGTTTTGGCGTGTTTGACCAGCATCCATGGTTGTCGCTGCTGATCCCGCTGCTCGGCGTGATCAGCGCGTCGGCGCTGGTGGTCTACATCATTGCCAGTCGCCTGCTGCCGTTCAGCCTGTTCGGCTTGTTGAGCTACGTCGAACCGGTGCTGCTGCTGGGCGTGGCGCTGCTGTTGGGAGAGAGCATCAAGGCCGGCGAATGGCTGACCTACATCCCGATCTGGATGGCGGTGCTGGTGCTGGTGTTTGAAGGGTTCAAGCATCTGGTGCGGCAGCGCAGGCCTTAACCACACCCAAAACAAATGTGGGAGCGGGCTTGCTCGCGACAGCGGTGTGTCAGCCAGCTTAGTTGGCGACTGACACACCGCTTTCGCGAGCAAGCCCGCTCCCACAGGTTTATCGGTGTAATGGTTTAGTCCGTGGACAACACGCCACGACGAACCTGATCACGCTCGATGGATTCGAACAGCGCCTTGAAGTTGCCTTCGCCGAAACCGTCGTCACCCTTGCGCTGGATGAACTCGAAGAACACCGGCCCCATCAGGGTTTCCGAGAAGATCTGCAACAGCAGACGCTTGTCGCCCGACTCGGACGAACCGTCCAGCAAGATGCCACGCGCCTGCAGTTCGCCGACCGGCTCGCCGTGGTTCGGCAAACGGCCTTCGAGCATTTCGTAGTAGGTTTCCGGCGGCGCGGTCATGAAGCGCATGCCGATGCTTTTCAGGTGGTCCCAGGTCTTGATCAGGTCATCGGACAGGAACGCAACGTGCTGGATGCCCTCGCCATTGAACTGCATCAGGAACTCTTCAATCTGCCCGGCGCCCTTGGACGATTCTTCGTTCAGCGGGATGCGGATCATGCCATCGGGTGCGGTCATGGCCTTGGAGGTCAGGCCGGTGTACTCGCCCTTGATGTCGAAGTAGCGGATTTCGCGGAAGTTGAACAGCTTCTCGTAGAAGTTGGCCCAGTAGGCCATGCGACCGCGATACACGTTATGGGTCAGGTGATCGATGATCTTCAGGCCGGCACCGACCGGGTGGCGGTCAACGCCTTCGATGAACACGAAGTCGATGTCATAGATCGAGCTGCCTTCACCGAAACGGTCGATCAGGTACAGCGGAGCGCCGCCAATGCCTTTGATCGCCGGCAGGTTCAGCTCCATCGGGCCGGTTTCGATGTGGATCGGCTGGGCGCCGAGTTCCAGGGCACGCTTGTAGGCCTTTTGCGAATCCTTGACGCGGAACGCCATGCCGCACACCGACGGGCCGTGCTCGGCCGCAAAGTACGAGGCGACGCTGTGGGGTTCGTTGTTGAGGATCAGGTTGATCGCGCCCTGTCGATACAGGTGCACGTCCTTGGAGCGGTGGGTCGCCACCTTGGTGAAGCCCATGATCTCGAAGATCGGCTCCAGGGTGTTCGGGGTCGGCGATGCGAGCTCGATGAATTCAAAGCCCATCAGGCCCATCGGGTTTTCGTATAAATCTGCCATGGTTGGCGCCTCATCATTTTTTATCAATTAACTAAGGTTAGTTGTAAGCAATGCTGAGACCGCTGGGTGGCGCACAGGAGATGCCCCGCACACTGCGGGCGAGAAAATCACCGTAGATCAGTTGAAACCCGAATATCTTCATTGTCGACCCAAGGCTCTTGCGGGCGAGGCTTCTGCTGCCAGAAGACGATTATTATTGTATGCGTAACCTGATTCTACACAGCGTAAATCAATTTGTCCGCCTTCTGTATCAAATCCCCTTTTTCCTTACCCGCGCAAGGGGTTTGTTGCAGAGGAAAATCCCCGCCAGTATCAGCCCGCCACCCAGGCACATGGCCAGCGTCAACGGCTCATCGAGCAACAGCGCCCCGAGGATCACCGCTGTCAGCGGGTTCAAGGCAATGAACACCCCGGAACGCGTCGCACCGATTTTACGGATGCCGTCGTAGTAGCCAATGTACGCCAGCGCCGAACCCAGCACGCCAAGATACAGAAGGCTCAACCATTGCCGGGCACCGAGGTGGACGATCGCGGTGACGCTCACCTCGCCACGGACAAGGCAGGTCATCCAGAGCATGACGGTGCCCAGCAGAATCGACCAGGTCACGGTTTGCACCGGCCCCAGGGTCTGGTTCAGTTCTCTGGAGCACAGCGAGTAGACGCCCCAGCCGAGCACGCAGCCGAAAATCAGCAGATCGCCGATCCAGGCATCGGTACCGGCGGCCAATAATTGCGGGTTGCGACTGACGATCACCATGCTCGCGCCCACCATGCAGATCGCGATACCGGCGACGTTCGCCCGGTTCAAACGCTCCTTGAACAGCAACCAGGAAGCCAGCCCGATCACCGCCGGGTTCAGCGCCACGATCAAGGATGCCCGTGAAGCGTTGATGTAATGCAGGCCATAGAAGAAGCACAGGTTGTAGAAGAAGATCCCGAAAAAGCCAAGCAAGACCAATTGCAGCCATTGCCTGGCGCTAGGCCGGAGCAGCGGTATCCGCGCCATGCGTACAAACAGCAGCAATGCCACGCTGGCCAGTAAAAACCGCAGGCTGGCAGCCAGCAGCGGGCTGAGGCCGTCGGCCAGAAAGCGTCCGGCAACGAAGGTGCCGCCCCACACCATGCTGACGCCTGCCAGTTTCAGATACACCGGCAGATCCGAGGGTTTTGACAGGGTTTGCTCACAGATCGTCATAAGGTTCCAGGGTCGGATATCGGAGAGATGATCTATCATTCGACTAATACTCAGTCATTGTAAAATGAGCAAACACTCATGACCCTCACTCAACTGGAGATTTTCTCCCTCGTGGCCGAACTCCACGGCTTCACGCCAGCGGCCAATCGCCTGGGCATTTCCCAATCGGCGGTGTCCCATGCCTTGAAGTCTTTGGAGCAGGAGCTAGGGGTCGAGTTGTTGCGCCGGCATCAAACCCGGGTCGAGCCAAGCGACATTGGCCAGCAGTTGCTGCTTCGCGCCCGAGCGATGCTGGGCCTGGCCAACACCCTGCGCCAGGAAGCGGCCGATGCGCGGGGCATGAAACGCGGCACGTTGCGTATCGGCTCGTTCGGGCCGACTTCATCGATCAAATTGTTGCCGTTGATTCTGCAGCAGTACCGCGCCGCCCATCCCGGCATAGAAGTGCATATCGATGAAGGCCCTGACCGCCAGGTACTGCAGTGGCTGGAGGAGCGACGGATCGACATCGGCTTCGTGGTGTTGCCCGAGGAGCGTTTCGACACGGTCGCGCTGATCGAAGACCAGATGGTCGCGCTGCTGCCCGCCGACCACCCGCTGGCGGTTCACGACAGCCTGAACCTGAAGGACCTGTGCGCCTTCCCGTTTGTGCTGACCGAGGCCGGTTCTTCGGAGCTGGTTTCACGCCTGTTCACTGCGGCCCGACTGACGCCCAACATCCGTTATCGCTGCTCACAGCTGATGAGCACCCTCGATGTCGTCGCTCGCGGCGACGGGGTGACAGTAGTCGCCGAAAGTTCATTACCCCATCAATCAGACAGCCGCTATGTGAAAAAACCGCTGTCGCCGACGGTGGTGCGCCAGGTCGGCCTGGCGGTACTCGATCGACGCCAGGCATCACCCGCGACGCTGGCCTTTATCGAACTGGCCGCAAGCCTCGACCTGCGTTGAGCGGCATAGCTACCAGCACAACTACCAAGGGCCAACTATCATGGCCATTACCCGAACTCTTTATGGGAGGCGTATCGCCCTGCCAGTTGTTGAGAGCCTTACTTCTTCGTGACGGGATTCGCGAATGCCGCTGAAAGCCAAAACCCGCAGCCGCAGCACGAAAATTGCTGTCACTCTGCTCAGTGGATTACTCCCGGTGCTGCTGGGGGGGACCATTCTTTACCTGCAGGCAGGGCGGGCGCTCAAGCAAGACGCCGAAAAAACCGCCGAGGAAGCGGTTCGTCAGTTCGACTTGATGCTCGACAACGCCGCTCAGGCCGCTCGCGAACTGCTGCCGATGGCTGGCCAAAGTTGCGGTGACGTCAAACTGGCGCTGCGCGAGCAGGTCACTCGTCGCCCATTCGTGCGCTCGACCAATCTGGTGTGGGACAACAGCCTCTATTGCAGCTCGCTGTTCGGCGACTACCAGGAAACGGTCAGCCCCGGCGACTACACCCAGGGCGCTTTGTGGCTCATGAACGGCAATCCGGTGACGCCCAACACCGCCTTGCTGGTGTACCGCCTGAGCGAAGGAAAAAAAGGTGCGCTGACGACCCTCTATGGTTATCACTTGGGCAACGTTCTGCGCTTGATCGGCCGCCAGACCTTGCTGGTGCTGCAAGTTGGCCCGGACTGGATGTCCGCCGATGGCAAGGTTCACACAGGTGCCACGCCTGAACTCCCCGTTGCGCAGAGCCGCTTGACCTCCGGGCACTATGCTTTTGCCGTGGAAGCCGGTTTCCCCAAAGGCGAAACCTGGCGATACATGAGTAGCGAGTATCCCCCCCTGTTCAGTCTGCTGATTTTCTTCGGTGTGATTGCCGGGTCAATTGGTCACTTCCTGCAAAAGCGCTCCTCGGCCCCCACCCAGGAAATGCAACGGGCACTGGAAGCCGCAGAGTTCATTCCGTATTTCCAGCCCGTGGTGCATGGCGACAGCAAAAGCTGGTCCGGCACTGAAGTGCTGATGCGCTGGAAACATCCGAAGGAAGGCCTGGTGCGTCCGGACCTGTTCATCCCGTTTGCCGAGCACTGCGGGCTGATCGTACCGATGACCCGTTCGCTCATGCGACAAACCGCCGCCCTGCTCGCGCCGAAATCCGCCGGATTCAACAAACCCTTTCACATTGGCATCAACATTACCGCCAGCCATTGCCAGGACCTGGATCTGGTCAAGGATTGCCGCGAGTTTCTCGATGCGTTCGAGCCGGGCTCGATCTACCTGGTACTGGAACTGACCGAACGCGAACTTATCGAGCCAACGGCGATCACCCTGCAACTGTTCGAGCAACTTCGCGAACTGGGCGTGAAGATCGCCATCGACGATTTCGGCACGGGTCATTCAAGCCTTGGCTACCTGCGGCAGTTCAATGTCGACTTCCTGAAAATAGACCAGAGTTTTGTCGCCATGATCGGCATCGACACCCTCTCCAGCCACATCCTCGACAGCATCATCGACCTGGCCGTCAAACTCGACCTTGCCCTGGTGGCCGAAGGTGTCGAAACCCGTGAGCAGAGTGATTACCTCAGCGCTCGTCAGGTCAACTTCCTGCAGGGTTATCTGTTCGGCAAACCCATGCCCGGGGCGGAATTCATTAGTGCATTAAGCAACCATTAACTCGAAAATTTAATCGATAAAACAACGACTACAGGCATAAATTTGAATCAAGACACTACCAACGTTACATGAAGAAAAAGACAGGATTTACTCTTGGCCAATTAACTACTACAATTTTTCCTGCCTGCGCTAATTTGGCAGGTGAGCCACTATCACCGAGTCGCTTCAAGGCTCTTGGCTTATAGCTTTGTTTGCGGTTGGTATCAGCCAAACACACTATTGGAGTAAAGATATTGTCCAGACTCGCTGAATTTCGTGCAGCCGAAAAGGCCCTTCAAGAACAGCTCAAGCAGTTGGAATCCCTGAAGAACGATGCCGGGCTCAAGAAAGAAATCGAATTCGAAGAGAAGCTCCAGGGCTTGATGAAAACCTATGGCAAGAGCTTGCGCGACATCATCGCCATTCTCGACCCTAACCCGGCAAAATCCGGCCTGCAGCAAGCAGCACCGAAAACCCGCCGCGCTCGCGTGGTCAAGGTTTATCAGAACCCGCACACCGGCGAGCTGATTGAAACCAAGGGCGGCAATCACCGCGGCCTGAAAGCCTGGAAAGAACAGTACGGTGCAGCTACCGTCGACTCCTGGCTGCGCGGCTAACTCTCGCGGCGACAAAAAAAGCCCTGCTTATGCAGGGCTTTTTCATGGGCTATCTAAATGCCTGCGGCGAGCACAAGACAACTACCTGACCGCCAACTACTTTGTGCTTAATCCATTTGGATATCTAAAATTTTTTTCATGCATCGAAAAAGCACTGTCGCCAACTAAAGTTTCAAGCTGTTACGGGCTGCGTCTATTTCATCCTGGCTCGCCTTATAAGCCTCGGCCTGCCCTGCATAGGAAAAAACATAGGCCTTATCCGCATCCACCGCGGCCACCAATGTTTGCGAAAGCACATGCCTGCCGTTTTGCGTCACGGTGCAGGTTGTTTCCAGCGCGGCCAATCGACTCAAGGTAGTCGAATGAATTCGCGTACAGACACTTTGATACCCACCCTGAAAGAAGTCTTTTTGAACCGACTTGCGCATCTCCAGCAATACGCCTTCGAGGTTTACCTGATGATCGCTTTGCACCGGGCTCATGGTCAGCTCCATCACCAGGAGCGGCGATCCGTCCTGATCATTTTTCACCGCCCGCTGGCGACTCACACCCGACGCAGAGTCAGGGACGGCTTCGATCTGCCAGCCTTGCGGCCAGGTCACCACTGGCGCGTCGGCACGCGCAGCGCCCGCCAGCGAAAACACGCCCAGCAGGATAAACAGCAGGTTAAGGAATCGAATCATTGCAATCGGCACTCACGGATCAAGCCGTAAAGTCTGGGCCCAGGCCGGCTGTCAGGCAATAGCCGACCGTTTGGGTTTGGTGATGTCCGCCCCCTTGCGTATCATTGTCACCATTCGTTAGCCCACATATTTCCCGGAGGGCCCATGAGCCTGCACGAATTGAACACCTTCCCCGGCGTCACCGCCCAGCCGGACACCGCTACGCAGAAATTTGTCTTCAACCACACCATGCTGCGGGTCAAGGACATCACCAAATCCCTGGACTTCTACACACGCATCCTGGGTTTTACCCTGGTGGAAAAACGCGACTTCCCGGAAGCCGAGTTCAGCCTGTATTTCCTGGCGCTGGTCGACAAAAACCAGATCCCGGCCGATGCCGCCGCGCGCACCGAGTGGATGAAATCGATCCCTGGCATTCTCGAACTGACCCACAACCATGGCACAGAGAACGACCCGGACTTCGCCTACCACAATGGCAACACCGACCCGCGTGGTTTCGGCCATATCTGCATCTCGGTGCCGGACATCGTCGCCGCCTGCGAGCGCTTTGAAGCACTGGGCTGCGATTTCCAGAAACGCCTGAGCGATGGCCGCATGAAGAGCCTGGCATTCATCAAGGACCCGGACGCCTACTGGGTCGAGATCATCCAGCCGGCGCCTCTGTAGGAGCGAGCTTGCTCGCGATAAACCTGAGAACACCGCGGGGCACCTGCCAACCCGCGTTATCGTTGACGACCATCGCGAGCAAGCTCGCTCCTACATGAGTGATGTGCAAGACACAAAAAACCCCATGATCGTTCATGGGGTTTTGTGTTTTCAGCGCCGGGTTTTATGCCGGGGCGGACGTGCGGATCAGGTGATCGAAGGCGCTTAGCGAAGCCTTGGCGCCCTCGCCCACCGCGATCACGATCTGCTTGTACGGCACAGTGGTCACGTCGCCGGCGGCGAACACACCCGGCACCGACGTTTCACCGCGCGCATCGACAATGATCTCGCCACGGGGTGACAGCTCGATGGTGCCTTTGAGCCAATCGGTGTTGGGCAGCAAACCGATCTGCACAAAGATCCCTTCCAGTTCCACGCTGCGCAATTCGTCGCTCTGGCGATCCTTGTAGCGCAGGCCGTTGACCTTCTGACCGTCGCCGGTGACTTCAGTGGTTTGCGCACTGGTGATCACAGTGACGTTCGGCAGACTGTGCAACTTGCGCTGCAACACCGCATCGGCGCGCAACTGAACGTCGAACTCCAGCAGCGTGACGTGGGACACGATACCCGCCAGGTCGATGGCCGCCTCGACGCCGGAGTTACCGCCGCCAATCACTGCCACGCGCTTGCCCTTGAACAGCGGGCCGTCGCAGTGCGGGCAGTACGCCACGCCTTTGTTGCGGTATTGCTGCTCGCCCGGGACGTTCATTTCACGCCACCGCGCTCCGGTCGCCAGAATCAAGGTCTTGGCTTTGAGCGATGCGCCGCTGGCGAAGTGAATCTGGTGCAGCTCGCCATTTTTGCCGGGCACCAACTTGTCGGCACGCTGCAGATTCATGATGTCCACGTCGTACTGCTTGACGTGTTCTTCCAGGGCTACGGCCAGTTTCGGCCCTTCGGTTTCCTGCACCGAGATGAAGTTTTCGATGGCCATGGTGTCCAGCACCTGACCACCAAAACGCTCGGCCGCGACACCGGTGCGAATGCCTTTACGGGCCGCATAGATGGCCGCCGAAGCACCGGCCGGGCCACCGCCGACCACCAACACATCAAAGGCATCCTTGGCGCTGATTTTCTCGGCCTGACGCTCAATGCCGCTGGTGTCGATCTTCGCGAGGATTTCTTCCAGACCCATGCGGCCCTGACCGAAATTCACACCATTGAGGTAGATGCTTGGGACCGCCATGATCTGGCGCTCATCGACTTCAGCCTGGAACAGTGCACCGTCGATGGCGACGTGGCGAATGTTCGGGTTCAGTACCGCCATCAGGTTCAGCGCCTGGACCACGTCTGGGCAGTTCTGGCACGACAGCGAGAAGTAAGTCTCGAAGTTGAACTCGCCTTTGAGCGAACGGATCTGCTCGATCACCTCGACACTGGCTTTGGACGGATGACCGCCGACTTGCAGCAAGGCCAGCACCAGCGAAGTGAATTCATGGCCCATCGGGATGCCGGCGAAACGCAGGCTGATGTCGGCTCCCGGGCGATTGATCGAGAACGATGGCTTGCGTGCATCATCACCGTTGTCGAGCAACGTAATCTGGGTGGAAAGACTGGCAACGTCTTTCAACAGTTCGAGCATTTCCTGGGATTTCGCACCGTCGTCGAGGGAAGCAACGATCTCGATCGGCTGGGTGACCCGTTCCAGGTACGATTTCAACTGGGCTTTAAGATTGGTGTCCAACATACGGGCGATTTCCTTTTTGCTTTTGCGAAGACATAAAAAAACGCCCGAGCGAATCTCGCCCGGGCGTTTTTATTGGGCGGTGCAGCTTGCTTAGAAGGTGCGGAAGTCCGCCCTGATGAAGCGCGTCACAGACTTAGATCTTGCCGACCAGGTCCAGGGACGGCGCCAGAGTGGCCTCGCCTTCTTTCCACTTGGCAGGGCAAACCTGGCCGGGGTGAGCAGCGACGTACTGGGCAGCCTTGATTTTGCGCAGCAGCTCGGAAGCGTCACGACCTACACCGCCGTCGTTCAGTTCAACGATCTTGATCTGGCCTTCCGGGTTGATCACGAAGGTGCCACGGTCAGCCAGGCCTGCTTCTTCGATCAGCACGTCGAAGTTGCGGGAGATGGCGTGGGTCGGGTCGCCGATCATGGTGTACTGGATCTTACCGATGGCTGGCGAAGTGTTGTGCCAGGCAGCGTGGGCAAAGTGGGTGTCGGTGGAAACGCTGTAGATCTCGACGCCCAGCTTCTGGAATGCGTCGTAGTTGTCAGCCAGGTCTTCCAGCTCGGTCGGGCAGACGAAGGTGAAGTCGGCCGGGTAGAAGAACACGACAGACCACTTGCCTTTCAGGTCAGCGTCCGAGACTTTTACGAAGTCGCCATTTTTGAATGCGTCAGCTTTGAACGGTTTAACTTGGCTGTTGATGATAGGCATCGTTGACTCTCCGTCAGGGGTTAAGAAGTTGATGGAGAGAACTTTACCCACTCGACGAACGGAAGGCTCATTGGCAAACCTGATGCTGCTGATTGGCTTTCGCTATTAGCCGACTGTATTTATAGAAGAAAACGATCTCTAGGACTCGATCGGCTTTTCCGTAAGGCGCGCCATCCCGAGGAACGGACTGGCTTCGATGTAGCGCATGGCCGACTTCATGTCCTTCCAGCCCACATAACTCATCAGCGACTTCAGATCCCAGCCACTTTGATGCGCCCAGGTCGCAAAGCCACGGCGCAAGGAATGGCTGGTGTAGAGTTCACCGGCAATGCCTGCGCGCGCCAGCGCCTGGCGCAATAAGGGAATCACGCTGTTGGCGTGCAACCCCTCCTCACCCAGATGCCCCCAGCGATCGATGCCACGAAACACCGGCCCACGCACCAGTGCCGCTTCGGTGATCCATTCGATGTAAGCCTGCACCGGGCACAACCGCTGCAAGGCCGGCGTCTGATAAGTCTTGCCGAGGTTGTCGCGATCACTCTTGCTGCGCGGCAGATAAAGGCTGATGCCGGACCCGGCGCTGGCCTGCACGTGTTCAACCTGAAGCCTGCACAACTCGTCGCTGCGAAAGCCGCGCCAGAAGCCCAGCAGGATCAACGCCATGTCGCGCCTGGCCCGCAGCAATCCCGGTCGGTCGCCTTCGGCCCTTGCGATTTGCACTTCCAGCTCCAGACGACTGACCACCTGCTCCAGGTGTTGAAGCTGCAAGGGTTCGGCCTGTTTTTCCTGGGCCGGATGCAACGCACGGATGCCCTTGAACACCTTGCGCACCACCGGCGCCTTGGTGGGGTCGGCAAAACCCTGGCTGTTGTGCCACTGCGCCAAGGCCGACAAGCGCAGTTTCAGCGTATTGATCGACAACACGCCGGCATGAGCCACCAGATAGCGCGCCACGCTGTCACCGGTTGCCGGCAGAAAACCGCCCCACGTGACTTCGAAATGTTCGATGGCCGCCCGATAGCTGCGACGGGTGTTGTCGCGAGTCGCGGCTTGCAGATAGCGATCCAGATCGCTCATAGGGCATGAACCTGTTTTGACCGACTGTAGGAGCGAGCTTGCTCGCGATGATCGTTAACGATGACGCTGGTTGGCAGGTGCCCCGCGGCGGTCTCGGGTTTTTCGCGAGCTGGCTCGCTCCTACAGGGTTTGTGTACGGAAATCGCGCGAGGAATACTTCGAAACTGCGATCACACGGAGTAATACCAGTATATCCCGTGTTAATAACATTCAGCATTTAACTTTATCAATTGAATGGTACAATGTGTATTTACGTGGTACGTACCACATCAACAAAACCCGGGAGATCTCATGGCACGCGGCGGTGTAAATAAAGCGGTGGTGCAAGCCGCTCGGTTGGCGATCCTTGCCCGTGGCGAAAACCCCAGCATCGATGCCGTACGGATCGAAATGGGCAATACCGGCTCGAAAACCACGATTCATCGCTACCTCAAAGAGCTCGATGACAGGAACGAGGCGGTCGAAACGCCAGCAGAACCGATTGACGATGAACTGATGGCGCTGGTGGCGCGGCTCGCCCAAAGACTCAAGGAGCAGGCACAGGAACCCATCGACCAGGCGCGCACGCAGTACGAGGAACAACGCAAGGCTTTGGAAAAACAGCTCGACGAAGCGCAAGAGGCCAACAGCGAACTGCACCAGCAATACGAGTTCCAGAGCCTGGCACTGACTCAGGAATCCGAGGCCCTGCAAGAAACCCGCGCCATGCTGCAAACGGAGCAAACCCGTAACGCCGGGATGAACCAGGCGCTGGCCGATTTCGAATTGCGCTTGAAAGACAAGGACGAGCAGATCCGCTCCCTCGAGGAAAAGCACCTGCACACCCGCGACGCACTGGAGCACTACCGCAATGCGGTCAAGGAACAGCGCGAACAGGAAATGAGTCGCCACGAAGGCCAGGTGCAACAGCTACAGATGGAACTGCGCCAGGCACAACAAAGCGCACTGGTACGCCAGGATGAAATCACCCAGTTGCACCGCGACAACGAACGCTTGCTGACTGAAAACCGCGGCACACTGCGCGAACTGAGCCTGCTGCAGGAACAGCTCAAGCAAAGCAATACCCGCCAAGATCAGTTGCTGGAACAGGCCACCCGCGTCGACGGCGAGCGCACCCTCCTCCAGGAACGCCTGCGCGTCGCCTTGCTGGAAAGTCAGGCACTCAAGCAGAACGTCGATGAGCAGTCGCAGCTCAACAAGTCACTGGAAATTGAACTGACCAGGACCCGAACGGATCTGGAAGAACGCGTACGTCTGGCCGCAACCCTTGCGGCAGCGGCAGACGCAGCGAAGGACGATTAACCGGCGACCGGCGTGCGCATGGTGACGAACTCTTCGGCGGCCGTCGGGTGCACGCCGATGGTTTCGTCGAAGTCGCGCTTGGTGGCGCCAGCCTTCAAGGCAATCGCCAGGCCCTGGACGATTTCACCGGCCTCCGGGCCGACCATGTGGCAACCCAATACCTTGTCGGTCTTGGCATCCACCACCAGCTTCATCAGCGTGCGCTCCTGGCATTCAGTCAGGGTCAGCTTCATTGGCCGGAAGCGGCTTTCGAAGATCTGCACGTCGTGGCCGGCTTCGCGGGCCTCTTCTTCGGTCAAACCGACGGTGCCGATGTTCGGCAGGCTGAACACTGCCGTCGGGATCATCTTGTAATCCACCGCACGATACTGCTCAGGCTTGAACAGACGTCGCGCAACCGCCATGCCTTCAGCCAGCGCGACCGGTGTCAGCTGAACACGACCGATCACATCGCCCAGCGCCAGGATCGACGGCTCGGCGGTCTGATACAACTCATCGACCTCGACAAAGCCTTTCTTGTCGAGCTTGACCCCGGTGCTTTCCAGCCCGAGATTATCCAGCATCGGACGACGCCCGGTGGCGTAGAACACACAATCGGCTTCCAGCTGGCGGCCGTCCTTGAGCGTGACTTTCAGGCTGCCATCGGCCTGCTTGTCGATGCGCTCGATGTCCGCGTTGAATTGCAGGTCCATGCCACGCTTGGTCAACTCTTCCTGCAAATGCTTGCGCACGGAACCGTCAAAGCCGCGCAGGAACAGTTCACCGCGATACAGCAACGAGGTCTGGGCACCCAGACCATGGAAGATCCCGGCGAACTCGACCGCAATGTAGCCACCGCCCACCACCAACACCCGCTTGGGCAGCTCTTTGAGGAAGAATGCCTGGTTGGAACTGATGGCATGCTCGTGCCCCGGAATCTCCGGAATCTGCGGCCAGCCGCCGGTCGCGATCAGAATATTCCTGGCGGTAAAGCGCTCGCCATTGATCTCGACCTGATGCGGATCGACGATCTTCGCGTGCCCCTCATGCAAGGTCACGCCGCTGTTGACCAGCAGGTTGCGATAAATGCCATTGAGGCGATTGATCTCACGGTCCTTGTTGGCGATCAGCGTCGCCCAATCGAACTGCGCTTCATCCAGGCTCCAGCCAAAACCGGATGCCTGCTCGAAGTCCTCGGCGAAGTGCGCACCGTAGACCAGCAATTTTTTCGGCACACAACCGACGTTCACACAAGTGCCGCCCAGGTAGCGACTCTCGGCCACCGCCACTTTCGCACCAAACCCGGCGGCAAACCGCGCAGCCCGCACACCGCCGGAACCGGCACCAATCACATAAAGGTCAAAATCGTAGGCCATTTTCAATCTCCTCGGCAGGCCAACAGCATACCCGTAGACATTTGTGGGGCAAGCGCTGCAGACGATATGAGGCCGAAAAGTAAAAAACCTACTCGAGCGATTCGCCGTCCGACCTAATTTTCAATCAATTGTTGTGATCCGGGTATTTTGCCATAGTCAGGAAGTTATCTTTTGCCCCCCTATAGCTTTCGGATCAACACAGTAGCGCTCGCAGTCGCGATGACTTGACCCGACTGCTCAAGCTCACCAGAGAGAAAGCAAACCCGTCCTCCGCGCTTGACTACCCGCCCCCTCCCGATCAGAGCCCCTATTTTGGCCGGGGCATGAAAATTAACATTCAGGCTCAAGGTTGGCGCAAACTCACCCTCGTCAAGTGTTGCAGCTAGGGCTGGCCCCATCGTGTCGTCAAGCATCGCGGCAAGGAACCCTCCCTGTATATTGCCCTCCGGATTCGTAAAAGCGTCGATAGCCTCAAACAAGACTTCAACACTTCCTTCATTAGCATCAACTTTTAAGATTTTTATTCCTAGTGTTTCAGCTGCTCTCGGTGGCGGCAAACGCCCCTCCTGTACCATCCAGAAAAATGCTTTCCTATCCATTACGTATTCTCCGAATTTATATCATTAACCGGTACAACGTTGAGCCATAAAGGAAACAAGCTCCACTCTATTGCTTGCAGACAGTTTTTCCGACGCATTGTGCAGGTGATTTCTAACAGTATTTGAACTAATACCAAGGATGATCGCTATATCCGCGTTAGTTTTACCTTGACTTACCCAGTAGATAACCTCTTCTTCTCGCTCCGTCAGGGCCACCGGCTTTTTACTATCCACCAGATGAAATTCGCGCCCAATAGTTTGAGGAAGCTCATGTAATGCAGAATGAGTAATAGCTGCAATAGCATTGAGAAGGTCGACCACCCTATCATCACTTTCAGAGATATAGTTGTAAAACCCGAAGATAGAGACCGTTCCGGCTTCTCTATCAGAAAAGCCATGGATAACCATATTTCTATATCCATGAGCAACGAAGTTCTCCTCCCATGCTGAACATAATTGGCTGGGTATCTTTACCAACAGTGGCTTACCCGAAGCAAACCAAGTCGACAGCGGGGGACTTTGCACACCCCCTGCAGTCGTTCTGATACCCTTTCGATATGATAGAGGCAGGTTATGGGTAATTTCGCGATCCAACGACACACCGAGAGCATGCAACACACCACACCCAAAAAAACACGCATCATATCTAACGGCTTGATCAGTGAGTCGTTGAAAAAATCGGAGAAAGTCCCAGCAATTACGCATTTTCCCCCGAATCAAGCCCAATGATGGACTTGAACAATCTGATAGAGGCATCGCACTATTAAGTAAACTCTCGGGCAATTGATGCGTCATATATATGATTCTTCTTTTTATTTTAGTTATTATCTTTAAGGTGCAAATTATCAATCAGGGTAACGCGAGCAAGATAGCATCCAGGCATGACGCGTCAACACAAACTTGTAACAAATTAATCCTTTTAGCTTTGGAGATAGTTTGCCTGCGAAATTCGGACACCTAGACCTCTATCCCTGTAGCGTGAAGAAACCATAACTCAGAATAGCGAGGAGGAGCACGCAGGATAGAGACTACGTGTAGACCAATATGGGCAACAGGTCTCATCAATGGGTCAATGGTACATTCTTCCTATTCTAGCGCTCAGAAATGGCGATTATCGTAAGGATTCCAATCGCCAGGAGAGTCAACATGCACAAGTTTGACTTGATCGTACAGAAGACGAAGAACGAATATAAACAGTTCGTTGAAACCAATCCACTGTTGAGAGTCGTTGCGAGCGGTGGCATGACCAGAGCTCATTACGCATCTTACCTTCGTGAGACCTATCACTTAGTACGTCACACGTCCCGAATGCTGGCCTTGGGTGGAGCGCGCCTGAGCGATGATCGTCGGGGGCTTCGCAACTGGTTTTTTGAACAAGTTCTTGAAGAGAATGGCCACGATCTTTTCTGCATCAAGGATCTGAAAAATATTGGCCTTGATTCGGACTTCCTTCTTAATTCCCAGCCTTCTGCAGGCGCTTGGGGCTTGATTACCCAGAACTATTATATGGCAACCTATGGCAATCCCGTTGGCATCCTCGGGGTCGCGACGGCTACCGAAGGGCTAGGAGCCGACTTCGGCACCATGTTCGCGGATGTCATGACGGAACAATATGGGATACCAAGTAACGCAGTGACATTCTTGCGCAGTCATGGAGGATTCGATGCGAAGCACCTACAGGAAGCAATTGAGGCAATTGAGTTCGTTCATGATAACGAACTGGAGTACGTAGTGCATGCACGCCGTATGACGTTCCGCTTGTACGGTCAGTTATTCAATGACGTATTGACGGCAGATACAGCCGACGTGCCGCCTCTAAACTCTGCATTGGCGTAACGCTCAGATCGGAGAAGTGCATGAAAGATTTTTATGACCTGAGAAATTACTCAATTCGAGAGATAGATCGATCAGATCCTGACTCAACGTATCAGTATGAAAAAATCCTCAGGCAATCCTACGAGCCGCTCGGTTTTTTCACATCATCAATTTTGCCTGGACCAGACACCAAGTGCTTCGGCCTGTACTTTGACGAAAAAATGGAAGGGACACTTGGCCTATGCGAAACCCTGTATTCCGAGGCAAATCCTTACTTTCGATACCTGCCCGATATCGGGTACAGACCAAGACTTCTAGAAGCAACTAATGTGGTTTTAACGCCGAATTTTCGCGGCAACATTGCGATTGGCATTCTACTCCAAGAAGCTGCAACTCGAGCAATCAAAGACAATTTCGATTTCATAGTCGGAATAACTCGATATCAAACACTTAGATACTTTGTGGAGTTTGGCTTGGTTCCGATCGATCACCCCCCTCTTCACTTGCTGGGGCGTGATGATATCGACGATTGGATCATATACTACCAAACAAATGAGAGTTCCGCGGCGCTCTATCTAAAGGAGCGGTCTAATCGGTATTTTCACCAACAGAAAACGATGAGGGCGATTCGTCAGCGGCGAAAGCATGTCGAGTTTCTCCAACCCGAGTTAAAACAAAAAAGCTTGTCACATGATACCATTTGAAGAACAGTTCGCTGCTTATCGCCAACAGCATTTTGGCTTTGTTGACAGACTGATCTATCGGGAAAAGGCGGAAATTCTTGACCTATTCCCTGAAAGTGAATTAGCGGCCGAAGTTGTCAGAGATTTGGAAGCACTCGCAAATGCATCTGGACTCAAGCGAAAGCTCACCGACTTCATACTAAAAAATATACGAGCGCAAGTAGCGGGTAGTGTATCGGTTATTGAAGTTTGTGGAGGAAGTTGTTGGCTGCTCAGGAGTGTGACATCGCAAGTTGATCATGGTAAATTTCACATTCATGCCGTAGGAAGTGATCTTTCACAACGTCACATAGAAACCAACACAACTGCCTTCAGACATATGAACATTGAATGGCTTGTTGCAGACGCCACCAACCTTTTATTCTCAAACCTGAAATTTGATATCGCGCTGAACTGCCAGGCACTGCACCACTTTCCAGCGGGTATCGTTATCAAACTACTTCGGGAATTAAAGAGGATTTCCAAAAAGGTGATAATTTTTGATCTGCGGCGCACTTTTTATGGGCCTGTACTCGTACAGTCTCTATCGCCTTTTTACTCTAGTAGCTTCATCAGTGATGGAGTAGCGTCACACAGACGAGCCTATAGTATCCAAGAGATGGAATTCATTATTCGGATTGCCGATTTACCATACAAGGTCACCCCCTTTACCCCTGTGGGCATGCTTGTGGAGTCAATTTAATGGTTCGTGATTGGGCGTACTGTCTAGCCTTACTTCACCCTATGTCTGTCGGACTAGGTTTATGGACCGGTGGCTACTGGATCTACACCACTATAATTCTTGGCACTGTGGTTTATCCTGCTATCGAAATATTAGGCAAGCCAGTCGCCCCAACAAATAAAAATACTTATTTCCCAGCGATACCAGAGTTCATTGCTCGACTTACCACTCTAATTGTCATTACCGTAGTAGCCAGCACGATCATTACCATTCCACATGAAAAATTTACATCTTTCGAAAAAATCGTACTAATCTACAACTGCGGATTAACAACAGGAATTGTTGGAATTGTTTTAGCCCATGAAATGATTCATAGGGGAACTTTCATAAGTAGGCACTTAGGCACCGCCCTCATGCTTCTATCGAGCTATCCCCACTTCAAGTTGCAACACCTGTACAGCCATCACCCCAACGTAGCAACAGGGAAGGACCACTCATCAGCACAACACGGCCAGTCCCTATACAAATTTTACATCCGATCAATTTTTTTTGGTGGCATATCTATGTGGAAAAGAGAATGTGCCCGATCTGCAATATTCTCAGGCCATCAGTATCATCCCATTCACAACCGCGCTATAAGTCTATGGATTATTCAGAGTCTCGTTTACATAGCTATACTGCTTCTTCTTGGACCAATTGCGCTTGTTGCATTTATAGCCCAAGGTGTCATTGCAGTGCTTGTTCTTGAAACAGTGAATTACATGCAGCACTACGGGCTAAATAGGAACGGAGGCAGTCGCAAACCAAGCCACTCAAGCTCTTGGGACAATTACTCACTGACCAACTATGCATTATTTAATCTAGGACATCATTCAGATCACCACGTCCATCCTGCCAAACCCTTTCATGCCTTGAGCCAACAATCCGATGCGCCTGTTATGCCATATGGATATTTCACCATGGCAATAATTTCGCTTTTCCCACCACTTTGGCGATGGATATTGGACAAACACTCCCCTCACCTTACAACCGAAAAAACAAGACTGAGGTAATCATGGATGCACTCCCGAAAACGTATAACAAATACCCTGACGGGTATGAGCCTTTCCCCCAGCTATTTTCCTATGATGGCTTTGAACAAACGGTTGGTCCTTTGTTGCACAAGAACGAGGCAAACGCTTGGACATTCAAATTCCAAATTGATCAGAAACACTTGAACTCGCTGGAACGCCTGCATGGAGGCATGATCATGACCTTTCTCGACCACTCCTTGGGCGGTACTGCCTTTCACGCGACTGGAAATAAACCATGTATCACGGTGAGTTTACACACCGACTTTGTTGCTGGGGCAAAAGCTGGTGACTGGGTTATAGGTACTGCAAGGGTCAATAAGATTACCGGCAACTTGGTATTTGTATCCGGCGAGCTTCGAGTAAGTGAAAAACTCATTGCCATAGCAAGTGGCGTCTGGCGTTCGATAGAGTTCAGCACAAGCTAAGAAAATTTAGATATAAAAAGCAAAAATCCTCCCCATATAAAATAGAAAAAGGCCTTTCAGGCATCGGCATGTCTTACTGCGATATAAAAGCAAACGCCCCGAACGATGTCGGGGCATTTACTTTGTCTATTACTTGATTTAACACTAAATCAAGTAAATTCTCACAAGAACCTCAAACGCTATCAATAAGCCTTGCCCGTCTTGTAGAAGTTCTCGAAGCAGAAGTTGGTCGCGTCGATGTAGCCTTCAGCGCCACCGCAGTCGAAACGCTTGCCTTTGAACTTGTAGGCAATCACGCACCCATCTTGCGCCTGTTTCATCAGGGCGTCGGTGATCTGGATCTCGCCGCCTTTGCCTGGCTCGGTTTGTTCGATCAGGCTGAAGATGTCCGGCGTCATGATGTAACGACCGATGATCGCCAGGTTCGACGGGGCATCTTCCGGTTTTGGTTTCTCGACCATGTTGCGCACGCGGTACAGGTCATCACCAATCAGGTCGCCTGCAATCACGCCGTACTTGCTGGTTTCCTGCGGGTCGACTTCCATGATCGCGACGATGGTGCAGCGATACTGTTTGTACAGCTTGACCATCTGCTTGAGTACGCCGTCACCTTCCAGGTTGACGCACAGGTCATCCGCCAACACCACGGCGAACGGCTCGTCGCCGATCAGCGGGCGACCGGTCAGGATCGCATGACCCAGGCCTTTCATTTCTGTCTGGCGAGTGTAGGAGAACGAGCACTCATCCAGCAGGCGACGGATGCCGACCAGGTATTTTTCCTTGTCGGTGCCCTTGATCTGGTTTTCCAGCTCGTAGCTGATGTCGAAGTGGTCTTCCAGGGCGCGCTTGCCGCGACCGGTGACGATGGAGATTTCGTTCAAGCCGGCATCCAGTGCCTCTTCGACGCCGTACTGGATCAGTGGCTTGTTCACCACCGGCAGCATTTCTTTGGGCATGGCTTTAGTCGCTGGCAGGAAGCGAGTACCGTAACCGGCTGCTGGGAACAAGCATTTCTTGATCATATAAGTCCTTGTAAGGCTGTGCGTGTACGAGTTTCGGCGCAGTCTAATCAGGCGGCGAGCACCTTACAATGCCCCGCTCTGGCTAACCGATGCCAACATAGAGAAATAATCTTGCCGATAGTTCCCTGCGGGAGTGCGCAGGCGATTGCACAGCCTCTTATGCATAGCAGAGACTGGCGCAAATGCACGGCCTTCTACCGCCCGGAACCCGTCACCATACGCCCATCGCCCCCCGTTGCGTGCGTTTGCCGGTATCATGGCGCGATTGAACCAGACAACGAGGCAAATAGATGTCGGAAGCAAAAAGCGTCAACGGATTCCTGATCAACAAGGTGAAAGACGGCCAATGGTGGGTGGCCAGTGTCGCCGGTGAACATATCGCCGGGCCTTTCCCTTCCGAAGCCCTGGCAATCGAGGTGGCCTCGGTGCTGGAGCTTGAGCACCCGGAACCCAAGCGACGCGGCAAGGACAAGAGCTGACCGACGCCTCTCTCGAATAGCCCTGCCATGGCGCAGGGCTTTTTTATGGTTCTTTCACTGGTTTGGAGGTGACTTCGTTTTCGACGCGAACGCGGTCTCCTGGAGCTGGCTTGTCGGGTCGCCGCATCGCAGCGATGGTCGTTAACGATAACGCGGGTGAGCTGGATAAACGCGGCGCACTGGAGTCCATCGCCAGCAAGCTGGCTCCTACAGTTTCAGCGTGGGCACGGTCCTTTGTGGGAGCTGGCTTGCCAGCGATGGTCGTCAACGATAACGCGGTTAACTGGATAAACGCGGCGCGCTTGAGTCCATCGCCAGCAGGCTGGCTCCTACAGTTTCAGCGTGGGCACGGTCCTTTGTGGGAGCTGGCTTGCCAGCGATGGTCGTTAACGATAACGCGTGTGAACTGGTTGAACGCGGCGCGCTTGAGTCCATCGCCAGCAGGCTGGCTCCTACAGTTCCCAGGAATGCGTGAAGGAACTTTCTTAATAGGAACACCGAAAAAGAAGTGGCCTTTGGCTATAACCTTTTGAGTCCGACGCTGTCTCAGCCTTAGCCCACCCCCCTGACGATGATCAAACCATGAATAAAATTTTGCCTTTGCTAGCGGTATTGGCCCTGAGCGGCTGCGCAACGTCGGAAGAAACCTACCTGGGCAACGGAGAGCAGGGTCTGACGATCGATTGCTCGGGAGAGGCGAATTCCTGGGCCGCCTGCTACGAAAAGGCCGATGCCTCCTGTGCAGGTACCGGCTACCGGATTGTCGGCACCGACGGCACGCCAGCGCTCAAGGTCAGTGAAAAAACCCTCGGCGCCGATATCGGCAATTACAAGAACCGCAGCGTCGTGGTGGTCTGCAAATAAGGCGCTCGGCCCTACAGATGAATTTCGGCGAACTTGATCCCGAGTCCGCGCACTGTTTCGATCAAATCGTCGAGTTTGCCAAAGGACTCGACTTCGTCATTGTCATCCACCAGGAAATAGCTGCGCCCGGCGCTTTTCTTGAAAAACACGATCCATTCCCCCAGCTCCGCCGGATTCTGGATCACATGGGTGGCAGAGATAAGTCCCTCTGCATGACGCTCCCGGACCTGCTCTCGTTTCATAGTCGACTCCAGAAATGACGATGCCGCCAAAGCCAGGCTTTGGCGGCATCGGTGCTGTGGGTCGATAGTTTATCAGCCGGAAATGCACTCGGTGGCAGCCTTCTGTACATCCTTTGGACGCACCGGGACGTTGGACATGCTTTCGTGCAGCTTGATGCTGCTGCCACCGGAGCGCTCTTCAATGTCGAAAACGGCTGACGGCCCCGTGGAATACTTGAGCGGCACGATCACACGCAGGCCATCCTTGTGCGGTTCGATTTGCAAGGCGCCACGACTGTCGGTCAGTTTTTCGCTGAGGCATTGCGCATATTCATGGGGGTTCTTGCCAGAAATCACGCTCATGGTCGGCAGTGACTCGTTGATGTCAGAGACGTTCGCACAACCACTCACCAATGCCGCCAGCGAAACAACCCACAAACCCCACTTCATACAAAACCTCCGATAAAGAGGCTCGGACAACGCAGATGCGTTTTTTCTCCGAGGCAAACTGCTTTATCGCTCATCAAAGGTGAAATTAGCGTTTTTTATTGTCAAGGCGGCCGGATAATAAGGCCTTCGGGCTGATAAACTGCGCCCATCGCCCATGCTATCGTTTTGATTTTGTAGAAAAAGCCCTTCTGGAGGCGCCCCATGAAATTTATCCATCAGCGCGAGCACCTCAATGAAGACGACATCGTCGTCATTCAATGCTCCCAAATGTGCAACATCCGTTTGATGAACGACGCCAACTTCCGCAGCTTCAAGAATGGCGGCCGTCACACCTATCACGGCGGTGCGTTCGACACGTTTCCGGCGCGCATCACCGCCCCCAGCACCGGTTTCTGGAACATCACGATCGACACCGTCAACCGCCGCGCTATCAGCGTGACGCGCAAGCCCACCCTGACGCACTCGATCAAAATCATTCGCCGTTCCAGCACGAAACTGAGCTGATCAGCACACCCGAAACACAAGACAGGCAGATACGACCGTGGCCCAAACGACCAAGTACGTCATCAAATACAAACTCAACGGCGAGCGCCGCTTCGAGTTTGCCCAGCTTGAAAACGGCACCGCAGAAGAAGCCAAAGCGGCGCTGGATGCCATTCATGGACAGGACGACGTCATCAGCGAAATCAGCGTCAGCAAAGCGCTGTAACGCAATCCGGAGCGACAATGGACGTCGGCTCCCGTTCGCAGTTCGACCGCAAGCGCCGGAGTGCCTGCTGCATTCAAGTCCTCCAGACTGGCCACCTCAACCACTAGAGGCCCGGCAATGAGCGAGCAATATCTGGACCGGCTGGACTGGCCCCGACTGGAACAGCAACTCGACCTGGACGGTTACGCCGTCATCCCTTCACTGCTGAGCCACAAGGCTTGTGATCAGGTCAGCGCCCTGTACCCCCGGACCGAGTCCTTTCGCTCGCACGTGGTGATGGCTCGTCACGGCTTCGGCCGCGGCGAGTACAAGTATTTCAGCTACCCGTTGCCGGACCTTGTGGCGCGCTTGCGCAGCGCGCTCTACCCGCGCCTGGCGCCCATCGCCAATCGCTGGCATGAACAAATGGGTTTGCCGCAGCGTTTTCCTGACACTCATCCCGCCTTCCTCGAGCGCTGTCATGCCGCTGGTCAGAACCGTCCGACCCCCTTATTGCTGCAATATGGTCCGCAGGACTACAACTGCCTGCATCAGGATCTGTACGGTGAGCACGTTTTCCCGCTGCAAGTGGCGATTCTGCTGTCGGACCCCGATCAAGACTTCACCGGTGGCGAATTTGTCATGACCGAACAACGCCCGCGGATGCAGTCACGGCCGATGGTCATCGACCTGAAGAAAGGTGACGGGCTGATCTTTGCCGTCAACCAGCGGCCGGTCAAAGGCACTCGCGGTTACTACCGCGTGACCCTGCGCCACGGCGTGAGTCGCCTGCACAGCGGCAAACGGCATACCCTTGGAATCATCTTTCACGATGCGACATGAGCCCATGAACCCGCTGACTTTCGATCTGTTTGCCGATGCAGAGCCCGAGCGAGAACCCGGGCGAGAACCCGGGCGCGAGCAGATCGGTGAACAATCCTGGGTGCTCAGAGGCTTCGCCCTGCCCTGGCTCGAGCGCTTGCTGCCCGCTCTGGAGGCAGTGCTGGCGGCCGCGCCGTTTCGGCAGATGGTCACGCCCGGCGGCTTTACCATGTCGGTCGCCCTGAGCAGTTGCGGCACATTCGGCTGGACCACGGACCGCACCGGATACCGCTACACCCGTCACGATCCCCAGACCGGTCAGCCCTGGCCATTGATGCCCGAGGTGTTTCTCCAACTGGCACAAGCGGCAGCGCAGGCAGCGGGTTTCAGCGGTTTTGTGCCCGATTCCTGCCTGATCAACCGCTACATCCCCGGGGCAAAAATGTCATTGCATCAAGACAAGGACGAACATTCCTACGCAGCCCCCATCGTTTCGGTATCGCTGGGCTTGCCGGCGATGTTCCTGTTCGGCGGCTTTGCACGCAGTGACAAAAGCCAGCGCATCCCCCTGCTGCATGGTGACATCGTGGTCTGGGGTGGCGTGGATCGCCTGCGTTATCACGGCGTATTGCCGATCAAGGACGGCCTTCACCCAAGACTGGGCGAGCAACGCATCAACTTCACCTTCCGCACCGCCGGATGAAGACTTCGAATTTGACCGCAAGCGCCGGAGTGTGTGGGAATGGCCCCATGGTTAATCTGCAGGCAACTCCTCAAAGGACGTGACGCCATGACAACCCGATCGACCAGGATCACCACCGAAAACGATCCGCGCTGGGCCGCCGTGGTCGCGCGCGACCCCAAGGCTGACGGGCAGTTTGTCTATGCCGTGAAGACCACAGGCATCTACTGCAACCCCAGCAGCCTCGCGCGCCTGCCCAAGCCACACAATGTCGAATTCTTCGATAGCGCCGAACAGGCCCGGGCCGCCGGTTATCGTCCGAGCAAGCGCGCGGCAAAGGATCAGAGCGAACTCGCCGCGCAGCATGCCGCCACCGTGGCCGCTGCCTGCCGCCAGATTGAAAGCGCCGAAACGCTGCCCACCCTGGGCGACTTGGCCGAGGCTGCGGGATTGAGCAGCTTCCA
The DNA here is from genome assembly GCF_058783925.1 of Pseudomonas sp. FW305-70. Lineage (NCBI taxonomy): Bacteria > Pseudomonadati > Pseudomonadota > Gammaproteobacteria > Pseudomonadales > Pseudomonadaceae > Pseudomonas > Pseudomonas sp. FW305-70. Next base: position 137,771 of record NZ_JBYSYZ010000008.1, on the reverse strand, counting down.
CTTCCATCGCGTGTTCAAAGCCGTCACCGGCCTGACGCCCAAGGGCTACGCCGATGCCCATCGTTCACGCAAGGTGCGCGAGCGCCTGGCAGACGGCGGCTCGGTGACCGATGCCCTGTATGACGCCGGCTTCAACTCCAACAGCCGGTTTTACGAAGCGGCAGACCAGTTGCTCGGAATGAAACCCGGGGACTACCGCGCGGCCGGGCAAAACAACAACATTCGTTTTGCCGTGGGCCAGTGTTCGCTGGGGGCGATTCTGGTGGCGCAAAGTGAACGCGGGGTTTGCGCGATTTTGCTCGGTGATGATCCGCACCAACTGGTTTGTGATCTGCAAGACAAGTTCCGGCGAGCCAATTTGATTGGCGCCGATCAGGCGTTCGAAGCGTTGATTGCCAAGGTCGTCGGCTTTATTGAAGCCCCGGCGATTGGCCTGGACCTGCCATTGGATGTACGCGGCACCGCATTTCAGGAGCGGGTCTGGCAAGCACTGCGGGAGATTCCCGTTGGCAGCACGGCGAGCTACGCCGATGTCGCGCTACGCATCGGTTCGCCAAAAGCCGTTCGCGCCGTCGCTCAAGCCTGCGGCGCGAACAGCCTGGCCGTGGCGATCCCGTGCCATCGCGTGGTGCGCAGCGATGGCAATCTCTCGGGCTATCGCTGGGGTGTCGAGCGCAAACGCCAGTTGCTGGAGCGCGAATCGCGGTAATCAGCGATTCACATCCACCACCACGCGGCCGCGCAATTGCCCGGCAAGCAAGCGCGGTGCGGCCTCAATGGCTTCGCTCAAGCCAATTTCGTGACTGATCAACGGCAACAGGTTGAAGTCCAGGTCCTCGGCCAGGCGACTCCAGGCCTCCACGCGCTTGGCTTTGGGCTGGGTCACGCTGTTGATGCCGGCCAGGGTCACACCGCGCAGAATGAAGGGCGCAACGGACGCCGGAAAGTCCATGCCCTGCGCCAAACCGCAGGCCGCGACGGTGCCATTGGCCTTGGTGCTGGCGCACGCATTGGCCAGGGTGTGGCTGCCGACCGAATCAATGACGGCCGCCCAGCGCTCCTTGGCCAAGGGTTTGCCCGGCTCGGATAGCGTGGCGCGATCGATGATTTCGCTGGCGCCCAGTTGCTTCAGGTAGTCGTGCTCCGACGTACGTCCGGTGGACGCGACCACTCGATAGCCAAGCTTGCTCAGCAACGCGATGGCGAAACTGCCGACGCCACCGTTGGCGCCGGTGACCAGGATTTCACCCTGCCCGGGCGTCACACCGTTATGTTCCAAAGCCAGGATGCACAGCATGGCCGTGTAGCCGGCCGTACCGATGGCCATCGCCTGGGCGGCGGTGAATGCCTTGGGCAGCGGGATCAGCCAGTCACCGTTCAGGCGAGCTTTTTGCGCCAGGCCGCCCCAATGCCCTTCCCCTACGCCCCAGCCATTGAGCAGGACATGGTCACCGACCTTGTAGTCCGGATGCCCGCTGACCTCGACCACACCGGCAAGGTCGATGCCCGGCACCATCGGGAACTTGCGCACCACCGGACTGCTGCCGGTGATCGCCAGGCCATCCTTGAAGTTCAGCGTGCTGTAGGCGACACGCACCGTGACATCGCCCTCGGGTAACTGATCGTCCTGGATCTCTTGCAGTGTGGCCCGGTAACCGCTGTCGTCTTTGTCGATCAAAATACCTTTGAACATTAAGGCCTCTCAATGGAATCAGTCGGGTTGTGGTGCATTTGAAATAACACATGGCAACAGATTGTCGTACTCGACTATAAGCCAATCAGCCACCCCATCGGCGCGAAGCAAGCCTGGCGAAATGAAAAGACGACTGGCCTTGCGCCAATCGTTGCGTTACAAATCCTGTTCTACCGTCCCTGCCCTGCTTCAACGTCGGAGAACACAGCACATGAACCCATGGCCAGATACCCGCATTCTTGACCTGCTCGGGATCGAACTGCCGATCATTCAGGGGCCGATGGCCGGTGCCACAAACTCGTCCATGGTGATTGCGGCCTGCAATGCCGGCGGCCTCGGCTCGATGCCCGCGGCGATGCTGAGCATCGATCAACTGCGCGAAGAGCTGAAAACCATCCGCCAACACACCCGGCACCCGATCAACGTCAATTTCTTCTGTCATCAGCCTCCAGCCCCTGATGAGCAACGCGCGCAGGACTGGAAAAATCTGCTGCAACCCTACTACCAGGAACTCGGCGCCGATTTCGATGCGCCAACCCCGGTGTCCAATCGAGCGCCGTTCGATGACGCGGCCTGCCAAGTGATCGAAGAGTTTCGCCCCGAGGTGGTGAGCTTCCACTTTGGCTTGCCGGAAAAGTCCCTGCTCGACCGGGTCAAAGCCACCGGTGCGAAAGTCTTGTCCTCGGCCACCACCGTCGAAGAAGCCGTGTGGCTGGAGCAGCATGGCTGCGATGCGATCATTGCCATGGGCTATGAAGCCGGAGGCCATCGCGGGATGTTTCTCAGCGATGACCTGAGCAGCCAGGTGGGGACTTTCGCCCTGGTGCCGCAAGTCGTCGATGCAGTGAAAGTACCGGTGATTGCCGCTGGCGGCATCGCTGATGCACGAGGCGTCGCCGCTGCCTTCATGCTGGGGGCGTCGGCGGTACAGGTGGGCACCGCATACCTGTTCACCCCGGAGGCCAAGGTCAGCCCGTCCCATCACAAAGCGTTGCGCACCGCCAAGGAAAGCGAGACGGCGGTGACCAACGTGTTCACCGGCCGCCCGGCCCGGGGCATTCTTAATCGGGTGATGCGTGAACTGGGCCCCATGAGCGCCAAGGCCCCGGCCTTCCCCCTGGCCGGTGGCGCGTTGATGCCGTTGCGGGCCAAAGGTGAAGCGGAATTCAGCAACCTCTGGGCCGGCCAGGCATTTACTCTCGGCGTTGAATTGACCACCGAGGCACTGACTCGAAAACTGGCTGAAGAAGGATTAGCGAGGCTGCTAGGTCGCCTCTGAGCATAACCTGCGTTAAAATTGTATACAATTTTAACGCAACACATTCCGTTTAAAGGCAATTCGCTATATATTTCTCTACATAACGATTCACCCCTGCTGCAATAGCCTTTAACGGAGCCGTTTCATGACCCTTCGCGCCTCACGTTTTACCCCTGCATGCCTCACGAGCCTGCTCGCCGTATTCGCCTTCGGCTCAGCCCAGGCGGACGAAGTCCAGGTGGCTGTCGCTGCCAACTTCACCGCGCCCATCCAGGCCATCGCCGCTGATTTCGAAAAGGATACCGGGCATAAACTGGTCACCGCCTTTGGTGCCACCGGCCAGTTCTACACCCAGATCAAAAACGGCGCGCCGTTCGAAGTGTTCCTCTCGGCAGACGACAGCACCCCGAAAAAACTCGAGGCCGAAGGCGATACCGTCAAGGGTTCGCGCTTCACCTACGCAGTCGGCACCCTGGCGCTATGGTCGGCCAAGGAAGGCTACGTCGATGCCAAGGGCGACGTGCTGAAAAAGAACGAGTACCAACACCTGTCCATCGCCAATCCGAAGGCCGCGCCTTATGGCCTGGCGGCGACCCAGGTACTGGCCAGGGAAGGTCTGACCGACAAGGTCAAGGACAAGATCGTTGAAGGCCAGAACATCACCCAGGCCTATCAGTTCGTCTCCACCGGCAACGCCGAGCTGGGTTTTGTCGCGCTGTCGCAGATCTACAAGGACGGCAAGATCACCAGCGGTTCGGCCTGGATCGTTCCGGCCAGCCTGCACGACCCGATCAAGCAGGACGCCGTGATCCTCAACAAGGGCAAGGACAACCCGGCCGCCAAGGCATTGGTTGACTACCTCAAGGGGCCTAAGGCGGCAGCTGTCATCAAGTCCTACGGCTACGAAATCTAAAATGTCGCTATCGAGTGCCGATTTTTCCGCCATCTGGCTGACCCTGAAACTGGCGTCCCTGACGACCGTCATCCTGCTGATTGTCGGCACTCCGATTGCGTTATGGCTTTCGCGCACCCGCTCCTGGTTGCGCGGTCCGGTCGGGGCGATTGTCGCCCTGCCGCTGGTGTTGCCACCGACCGTGATCGGTTTTTATCTGCTGCTGGCGCTAGGCCCTCACGGATTCATTGGCCAGTTCACCCAATCACTCGGTCTTGGCACCCTCACGTTCAGTTTTGCAGGGCTGGTCATCGGCTCGGTGTTGTATTCGATGCCCTTTGTCGTCCAGCCGCTGCAAAACGCTTTTTCCGCCATTGGCACGCGCCCGCTCGAAGTGGCCGCAACGTTGCGGGCCAATCCCTGGGACACCTTTTTCAGCGTGACCCTGCCCCTGGCCCGCCCCGGTTTCATTACCGCCGCCATTCTCGGTTTCGCCCACACGGTCGGCGAGTTCGGCGTGGTGCTGATGATCGGCGGCAACATTCCCGAGAAGACCCGCGTGGTCTCGGTGCAGATCTACGATCACGTCGAAGCCATGGAATACGCCCAGGCCCATTGGCTGGCCGGGGCGATGCTGGTGTTCTCGTTTGTTGTCTTGCTGGCGCTGTATTCCAGCCGAAAAACCAAAGCGGGCTGGAGCTGAGCGATGATTCACATGCGCCTGAAACTGGATTACCCAGGCTTCGCCCTGGACGTCGACCTGCAACTGCCGGGCCGTGGCGTCACCGCGCTTTACGGTCATTCCGGCTCGGGCAAGACCACTTGCCTGCGCTGCATCGCCGGTCTGGAACGGGCCGACCAGGGTTTTATCCAGGTCAACGATGAAGTCTGGCAAGACAGCGCAAACAAGGTTTTCGTCGCACCGCACAAACGCACGCTGGGCTACGTGTTCCAGGAAGCCAGCCTGTTTCCTCATCTGTCGGTGCTGGCCAACCTGGAGTTCGGCCTCAAGCGCATCCCGAAACCTCAGCGTCGGGTCGACATGGCCCACGCCACCGAATTGCTCGGCATCCGCCATTTGCTGGACCGCCATCCGCAACACCTTTCAGGCGGCGAGCGACAGCGCGTCGGCATCGCCCGCGCCTTGCTCACCAGCCCGAAACTGTTGTTGATGGACGAGCCCCTGGCGGCGCTGGATGCCCAACGCAAAAGTGAAATCCTGCCTTACCTGCAGCGGCTGCACGACGAGCTCGACATTCCGGTGCTGTACGTCAGCCACTCCCAGGATGAGGTCGCGCGGCTGGCCGACCATATCGTGTTGCTCAGCCACGGCAAGGCACTGGCCAGCGGTCCGATCAGCCAGACCCTGGCGCGCCTCGACTTGCCGCTGGCCATGGGGGACGACGCCGGTGTGGTGATCGAAGGTCGTGTCAGCGCCTATGACGCCGACTATCAATTGCTGAGCCTGCAATTGCCCGGCACCAGCCTGAACATTCGGGTACCGCATACGCCCATGGATGCAGGCCAGGCACTGCGCTGCAAGGTCCAGGCGCGGGATGTCAGCCTGAACCTGCACAGTGCCGGGCAAAGCAGCATTCTCAATCGCCTGCCGGTCACTGTGGTCAGTGAAATGAACGCCGACAACGCCGCCCATGTGCTGATTCGCCTGGACGCCGCCGGTACGCCGCTACTGGCGCGGATCACGCGCTATTCCCGCGATCAACTGAACGTCCACCCTGGCCAGCAACTCTGGGCACAAATCAAAGCGGTCGCAGTACTGGCGTAAATCCGCCGGCACGACTGCAGCGGGGCGCGGTCCATGGCTGTAACGCCCCGTGATTCCTCGCCCAGGACGCCTGTCATGCCCGATGCACTGCCGCCTGACTTGCATTATGTCGATGACACCCAACCGGGCATCACCCGCAGGAAACTGCGGGGAAAATTCGCCTATTTCGACCCGGCTGGCCAGCGCATCACCGACCCGGAGGCAATCAAACGCCTCAACGCACTCGCGGTGCCACCCGCCTATACCCAAGTGTGGATCTGCGCCGATCCATGCGGGCACCTGCAGGCCACCGGCCGGGATGCCCGGGGTCGCAAACAATACCGTTATCATCCGCGCTGGCGGGAGGTGCGCGACGCCGACAAATACTTGCGCCTGCGTGAGTTCGGGCTGACCTTGCCGAAACTGCGTCAGCGACTGGAAGCCGAATTGGCGGCACCGGGATTCAGTCGCGACAAAGTCATGGCCACGGTCATCACCCTGCTGGACACGACGTTGATCCGTATCGGCAACAGCCAATATGCCCGGGACAACCGCTCCTACGGCCTGACGACCTTGCGCAGCCGCCATGTGGAGATCAACGGCAGCGCCATCCTGTTCCAGTTCCGCGGCAAAAGTGGCGTCGAGCACCAGATCACCGTGAAAGACCGAAGACTGGCGCGGATCATCAAACGCTGCCAGGACATTCCCGGGCAGAACCTGTTTCAGTATCTGGATGAAAACGGAGACCGGCACACCGTCAGTTCATCCGACATCAACAGCTATTTGCAAACCCTCACCGGCGCCGATTTCACCGCCAAGGATTACCGCACCTGGGCCGGCAGCGTCCTGGCCCTGGCGATGTTGCGCAAACTGCACTGGGAGCCTGAAACGGATGCCAGGCGGCACCTGGTGGAAATGGTCAAGAATGTGGCCAGGCAGCTCGGCAATACCCCGGCGGTGTGCCGCAAATGCTATATCCACCCCGCGGTGCTGGATGGCTTTCTTCTCGGTGATCTGGCGCAACTGCCAAGAACCAGGGCGCGCAAGGGGCTATCGGCCGAGGAGGTCAGACTGGCGAACTTCCTTGAGAGAATGCCCGTCGCGCCTGAACCGACGAGTTGACCTGCCTATTTTTTGCACGATCACCAATGACTTCTATAGTTGAACTGAACACGAATCCGCTGCGGAGACGCCATGGAAGACATTTTCGTCGTGAAGCGTTGCAACAAGATCATCATCCATGGCCGCCGTGCGGGTGAAAATGACCATCTGCCTCCGGATGCCGCGGTCTGGTATCGCATCGCCGATACCCGCACCCAAGGCTTTATCGGCGATGGCTACGACACTGAAGAAGACGCTCAGCGAGTTTGCCGGCAGTTGAACGCCAAATCACAAGTGACAGCCCGACAAGTTTGAGGGCCTGTCACCATTTTTTAACGGGTCTATACTGAAATGGCTGAAGGAACAGCGACCCCAACGGCAGAAAGCTCGCTCCCAGCGGGCTTTTTGCTGCCACACCAGGTTTCTTGAACGGAGGTGTCTCCCATGTCCGAAAAAGAGTCCATCACCACCCTGCTCACCTTGCTGGACTCCCGTCAGGCGCGCCTGGCTGCGGCCTGCAAGGAAATCGCCGACTGGGTCGATCATCAAGGCGGACACCCCACCGCCCTCAGAATTCGTGATCGCCTGAACGACATCGAGAAGGACACGCCGCTGATCCGGCACACGCTGTCTTCTCTCCAGCCTGTCGACCGGCCTCTGCCTCGGTTCAGATGATCCGCCACGGACTCGCGGTACGAGGACAGGCCCGATTCGGGCAGCATGACCGGTGGCACTGACGCCTCCGGATAGCTGTCTGCCTGCCGAGTTTTTCCCCTCTCTTGCAACCCGACCTCGTGCCGGGATTTTTTGTTGCGCAAAACCAATCGAACGTCACCGCTCACGTGGGGTCAACCGATCACACGTCACCAAGGAGACGTTCCAATGGTCACTCATTTCAAAGTCAGCGGGCACCTGGCCTGCGGTCACCACGGCAACAACCTGGTATCGACCCGCGAACTCAATCGGGTGAAATGCAGAAGCTGCCGAAACACCGACGCCTACAAAGAAGCCCGCAAGGCTGAACGCAACGCCGCCCGCCGCGCAGCACGCAAAGCCAAAGCCGTGCACACCGCCGATAACTGGCGTTCAGCCTGGACCGAACGACTGACCGCGATGGCCGGCCTGCAACGACTGCCACGGGGATTTGCCGGCCAACCTTTCGTCTAAGCAATTGAAACAGCTACCAGGCTTTTACTGCGATCAGATGTCCCTGCACGCTGGCTCCATGACCTCGCGCAGGGACATGCGCTTGAACGCCTCGACCAGCGCGCGCCCTTCCCCTGGCGTACAAGTGACAGCCAGCCGCATGGTCGCCTCGCCCAGGTGCCAGATCAAAAACGCGGATTGCCGGACCTTCAGCTCATCGCTTTGCGGATATACACGAAGCATGGCCTGGGCCAGCAGCGCTCCGGCCACCCGACTCTCCTGCAGCTCCAGCTGCAACAACTGCTTGTCGGCCTGCATGCCGGACCAGATGTCACGCATCACCGGTGTCGCCATCACGATTTCGTAATACAGATCGAGCAACTGCGAATAGGCGGCCTGCAAACCCTGGGCATCCTCGACAGCCTCCAATGCCTGTTCAATGCAACGACGGCTCTCAGCGTTGTAGCGTTCGGCGAGCGTTCGGATGACGGCGCTCTTGTCGGGAAAATACTGATAAAGAGAACCGATCGAGATTTCCGCGCGCTCGGCGATTTCACTCATCTTGAGCTGATCGCTGCCCTTGTCTGCAATCAATTGAGTCGCCGCGGTCAGAATCCGCTCCTGACGCTCGCGACTGCGCTGTTGCGTGGGATTACGCCGAACAGCTTCTGCAGCAGGCTGTTCGAGGGCTTCAGGGGGCTTTTTGCGCACGAGTGAATTTCCCGATCAATAACGTGACATGTACTCACCTTAGCATCGCCCATCCCCATGCCAAACAACAGATGTCCACCCGTCGGGCGATTCGATCCGATGGGTTGACGCACAAACATGAGGATCTATCATATTTTTAATGTGAGCATTACTCACATTAACCGATGGAGATGAACGCGATGAACACCGCTCAGCAAACCCTGCTGGTCCTCGGCGCCACCGGCAAAACCGGTCGGCGAATCATCCAACGACTCGAAGCGGCCGGCCTGCCCGTTCGCCAGGGTTCCCGCGATGCGAATCCTCCTTTCGACTGGGAGGATCGATCAACCTGGGACGCGGTAATCGAGGGGGTTCATGCGGCCTACATTTCCTTCCAGCCCGATCTCGCCGTTCCAGGTGCTGTCGAAACCATCCAGGCTTTCACCGATCTGGCGGTGAAAAGCGGAGTCCGCAAACTGGTGTTGTTATCCGGGCGCGGCGAAGTCGAAGCAGAACAGGCCGAACGTGTCGTACAGGACAGCGGGATTGACTGGACGATTCTGCGGGCCAGCTGGTTTTGCCAGAACTTCAGCGAGGCGCACTTTCTTGAACCCATCGTGCAAGGTGAACTCGCACTCCCCGTCGGCCAGGTCGCCGAACCCTTTGTCGATGCGGACGACATCGCCGAGTGCGCCGTCGCCGCATTGACCCAACCCGGGCACACACACCTGCTCTATGAATTGACCGGTCCTCGGGCGTTGACCTTTACCGACGCCGTGGCCGAGATTGCCCGTGCCACCCATCGCAACATCGAGTTCGTGGCCATACCGGCGCACGCCTATCGACAGGCAATGGAACAGGAGCAACTTCCCCCGGCGTTGATCGATCTGGTGCTGTACCTCTTCACCACCGTGCTTGACGGCCGCAACACACCCGTGAGCGATGGCGTACAGCGGGCACTGGGACGGCCGGCGCGCGACTTCAGCGACTACGTGCAGCGCACCGCGGCTGCGGGCATCTGGGGTAACGGGCGTCCGATGTAACGCATTGGCGAGAACAGGGTTCGTCGGCTAGGGTGTCTTGCGTATCGAACTGCGGTGCCTTTATTGGCAGGAGCCTGATCAAGGAGAAAACGCATGTCACTCAATCGTAGTGCGGAACAAACCTACCGCCAGTGGTCCACCCCGATCCTGCTGGAACTCAAGGAGCGAGAGCATCAATTGACCCCGTCCGACCGCCAGGCGTTGGAAAACGTATTGCTGGAAAGAAGGCTGATCAACACCGGCAACCCGACCGGCAGCGATCGTCGCAAGACCGGCCCGGCTTCCTGAAAAAAATCCGGCAACCACCATCAAGACAGAAATGATGGCGCAGAAACCGCAAGGGCTTGCATCGGCTTTCGCTGGCAAGCCCTTGATCCCCCATAACGCCCGCTAGCGGAGTCTCTGCCGCGCTAGAACCACCCACCGCGATCATCTTCCAGCGCCTGGCGACACTGCTTGAGTTGGGCGTTGTAAATCTCCGATTGCTGTTGCACTTTCCGGGCAACCTGCATCAGCCACGGTTTACTGCGATAGGAATTGCGGCTAAAGCCCCCACGCCCCTCGTGATAAGCCAGGTACTGATTGTAGGTGTCCCATTTGGAGATTCCGAGCTGACGTTGCGTGCCCGTGGTGTACCAGCCGATAAACATGATCGCGTCGTCGAAACTGTCACGTGAACCGCCGTTGCCGGTACTGTCCTTGTACTCACCCCACACCGGGTCCTGAGCCTGCGCATAACCGTAGGCCGAACTGACTCGCCCCCAGGGGATCACCCAGAGCAGGTAGTCACGCGGCGGCAATGCGTCCGCCACGTAGCTGCTTTCCTGCTTCATGATGGCCATGGCCACATGCAGTGGTGTCCCATATTCACTCTGCATTTCCAGCGAGTCCTCGTACCAGTCTGGATATTCACGATAAATACTGCAGAGATTGTCTTGATCCTTGGGTGGCGTGGTCGTGCAACCTGTCAAAAACATGAACAACAAAGCCAACAGCAAAAAATTTCGTTGTGTCATTCATCACGCTCAAAAATAAGGTTCTTCGCACAATCCCGGGTAACTACTGTAGGAGCCAGCTTGCTGGCGATGGACTCCAGTGCGCCGCGTTCATCCAGTTCATACGCGCTATCGTTAACAACCATCTCTGGCAAGCCAGCTCCCACAAGGGTCCGTGCCCACGCGGGAAACTGTAGGAGCCAGCCTGCTGGCGATGAACTCAAGTGCCCCGCGTTCATCCAGTTCACACGCGTAATCGTTAACGACCATCGCTGGCAAGCCAGCTCCCACAAGGGGCCGCGCCCACGCTAAAACTGTAGGAGCCAGCCTGCTGGCGATGGACTCCAGTGCGCCGCGTTTATCCAGTTCACACGTGTAATCGTTAACGACCATCACTGGCAAGCCGGCTCCTGCAAGGTGCCTGAGTCAGGCAATTGCAGGCAAAAACGTCAGAAGACTTTCAGCTTGATCGCGTCACCCTTATCGAAAGGGTTCTTTGTAAATCCCTGTTGCACGACGAGACCAGAGGGGGACTCCGGGTTTCGATTCAGAGCATCTTCTCCAGGCCGACCTTGTCGCTGAGCCAGGCTTTAAAGCTGCGCCATTTGCCGCCGGGTTCCTTGCTCAAGGTATGTTGGCGGCCGTCGTCCTCGGTGAACCAGACGACTTCACCGTTTTCCAGTCGGGCCTGGTAACTCATGGCCGGCGCCATGCCATCAAGCGCCGCCTGGCGCACATAGCCGGCCAGTTCGGGACTGTCGACCAGCACCCCGACTTCAGTGTTCCAGAACACTGAACGCGGGTCGAAATTGAACGAGCCGATGAACACTTTCTGCTTGTCCAGGATCATGGCCTTGGTGTGCAGGCTGGAGTCCGAGCCACCACTGAATCCAAACGAAGAGCTGCGGCCGGGATCGTCCGGCTGACGCCGCAGCTCAAAGAGTTTCACGCCATGTTCGAGCAGCGTCTTGCGATACGGTGCATAGCCGCCATGCACCGCCGGCACATCGGTGGCTTCCAGTGAGTTGGTCAGCAGGCGCACATCAACGCCGGCATCGGCACGGCCCAGTAGATAGTCCATGCCCGACTGTTGCGGGACGAAGTAGGCCGAGATCATGATCAGCTCGTTACTGACGCCATCGAGTTCAGGCCGCAGTTGTGTGGCCATCAATAACGCGCGTGCAGGTTCGCCGTCAGCCAGGACCTTGCTCGGAGCGTCCCACATCGCCGTGCTATGGGCCCAGATCAGCTGCTTGCGCCAAGTCTCGAGTTGCGGTCGAGTCTGGTAGGTCATGAGATGGTCGTACAACGCCCTGTGCTCGGTACGTGAGGACTGGAGCGACTGCTCCAGACGTTGGCGGCTCTTGAGCAAGTCCTGTGCTGTCGGCTTGTTGATCTGGAAGTCACTGATCGACTGGCTCAAGGCGCTGTTCCAGTACTGATCGAAGCTGTGCCCCAACTGCTCGGCGACCGGGCCGATGCAAAGCAGGTCCATGTCGGTGAAGTTGAGATCGGGCTTGGCGTCGAAATATTCATCCCCCAGGTTGCGTCCGCCGACGATGGCTGCGCTGTTGTCAGCCAGCCACAGTTTGTTGTGCATGCGTCGGTGTTGTTGGGAAAGATCAAGCAAGCGGCCCATGGTTCGAGTGACGATGGTGCTGCGGCCCAGATGCAAAGGGTTGAAGACGCGGATATGGATGTTCGGGTGCACCGCCAGGGTAGCGATGACTTCTTCCTGGCCGTCGGTGGCCGTGTCATCGAGCAGCATACGTATCCGTACGCCGCGATCGGCAGCCAGCAGCATTTCATTAACCAGTGCCCGGGTGCTGAGACCGTTATGCACGATGTAGTACTGCAGATCGACGGATTTCTGCGCATTGCGGATCAACTCGGCGCGCGCCCGGAATGCTTCACTGCTGTTGGGCAGCAAGCGAAAACCCGAACGCCCCTCATGCGCGGCGGCCTGAGCCTGGATCGAACGCCCGAAAGCCGATTCACTGGCGGGGATCGCCTCGCTGAAGTCATGGGGCAAGCGCGTGGTGGCGCAGCCGACTAGCAGCAGCGCGAACAACATGGCGCAGAGGAACCGGGACATGGGCTGGCCCTCAACATCGACGGGTGTAGATAGGGACCCGGCATCCAGCCAGTACCGGCTGCCGAGAACATGCAGCCCTCGATAATCCGCACGACTTGTTCCAGTAAAGCCCGTTTCAGGCAGCGTGTCGAAATCTACCGGTTCCCTGCAGAGCATGCAGTCGGGCAGTAGCGAATTGCGAAAAAGATTTTTTGATGGCGGAAAAAACTAAGGGCCTGCATGAGGTATCTCACGCAAGCCCTTGATATTCATGGTGCCCGAAGCCGGAATCGAACCGGCACGCCCTTACGAGCGGGGGATTTTAAGTCCCATGCGTCTACCAGTTTCGCCATTCGGGCGGTAGCGCGGTGAAGCGTCCAGGTTGTGCCAAATAACGATCTGGCAATTCTGACGCCTGTGCAGCAGAGGTGGAAATATATACATCCCGCCCCGGTGAAGCAAGTTCGCAAATACCCTTTTCAAGACTAAATCTTGCAGGCTGCTGAAAATAAAAAAGCTCCGTAAATCATAGATCTACGGAGCTTGTTTATTAGTGGAGGCCGAGGTCGGAATCGAACCGGCGTAGGCGGATTTGCAATCCGCTGCATAACCATTTTGCTACTCGGCCTCAAAACATTTGATATCTAGTAGCGCGACATCAAATGCGTACAAACTTGGAGCGGGAAACGAGACTCGAACTCGCGACCCCGACCTTGGCAAGGTCGTGCTCTACCAACTGAGCTATTCCCGCGTCTTGGTGTGGCGCATTCTATAGAATCCAGAAGCCCCGTCAACCCTTTGATTCAAAAAAGTTTTATTTCTTTTCAACGTCGGTCTTCAGATGTGGCCAGGCAGCCCGCAGGTACTGGACCATCGACCACAAAGTCAGGCCGGCCGACACCATCAGCAAGGTGTAGCCCAGCAAGACCCAGAAACTGAAATCCTTGGGATTGGCCAGCAGGATCACCAGTGCGAGCATTTGCGCGGCGGTTTTCCATTTGCCAAGGTTCGATACGGCGACGTGGGCACGTGCGCCCAGTTCGGCCATCCATTCGCGCAGGGCCGAGACGACAATCTCGCGACCGATGATCACGGCCGCCGGCAGCGTGAGCCACAGGTTTCCGTGTTCCTGCACCAACAGTACCAGCGCAACCGCGACCATCAGCTTGTCGGCAACCGGATCGAGAAAAGCCCCGAACGGTGTGCTTTGTTCCAGGCGGCGGGCCAGGTATCCGTCCAGCCAGTCGGTGGCGGCAGCAAAAGCGAAGACCGAGGCGGAGGCCAGGTAGCTCCACTGGTAAGGCAGGTAGAACAGCAAAATGAAGATCGGAATGAGCAGAACGCGTAGAACGGTAATCAGATTAGGGATATTCATCGGCACAACTGGCTACGAGGTGAGGGGGCATTCTACTCGCTGTGCAGATTTGCATAAATCAACTCTGCGAGCTTTTTACTGATCCCGGGGGTTTTGGCAATTTCTTCGATGCTTGCACGAGACAGCTCCTGCAATCCACCAAAATGTTTTAACAAATCCCGCCGACGTGTTGGACCGACGCCAGCGACGCCTTCCAGTGTAGACGTCCGACGGGTTTTTCCACGCCGGGCGCGGTGCCCGGTAATGGCAAATCGGTGGGCTTCGTCGCGAATCTGCTGGATCAGATGCAGCGCAGGAGAATCGCCGCGCAAGGTGAACTCATGCGCGGCATCGTTCAGGTACAGGGTTTCGAAACCGGCCTTGCGTGTCGCGCCTTTTGCCACGCCGAGCAGGATCAGATCAGGTACGGCCAGTTCATCGAGTACGTCACGGGCCATGGACAACTGGCCTTTACCGCCATCCACCAGCAGGATATCCGGCAGCTTGCCCTCCCCGTCCTTCAGTTTGCTGAAACGTCGGGTCAACGCCTGGTGCATCGCCGCGTAATCATCGCCGGCCGTAACGCCTTCGATGTTGTACCGGCGGTAGTCGGACTTGATCGGGCCTTCGGGGCCGAAGACCACGCAGGACGCCACCGTCGCCTCGCCACTGGAATGACTGATGTCGTAGCACTCCAGGCGTTGTGGAGGCTCATCCAGCTTCAGCACCTCGGCCAATGCATCGAAGCGCGCCGTAATGTGCTGACGATTCGCCAGGCGCGCATTCAGCGCCTGCTCGGCATTGGTCACGGCCAATTGCTGCCAGCGCGCTCGCGTACCACGCACGCGATGGCTGATGGTCAGTTCACGACCGCGCAGCTCGTCGATGGCCGCGATCAGTGTTGGAAAGTCATCGTGGACCACATTGACGATCAACTCGCTGGGCAAGTCGCGTTCAGGGCTGCTGATGAAGTATTGGCCGAGAAACGCGGCCATGACTTCAGAAACATCTTCTTCAATACCGACTTGAGGGAAGAAGTTCTTGCTGCCCAACCCCCGCCCGCCCCGCACGCTGATCAAGTGCACACAGGCACCGCCCGGGTTGACGAACGCGGCGATCACATCGACGTCCCCGGTCCCGCCTTCCATGCTCTGCTGGTCCTGAACCCGGCGCAACAACGCAATCTGGTCCCGCAGCTCGGCCGCTCGCTCGAACTCCAGATTGATCGCCGCTTCTTCCATCCCGGCAGACAACTCGTCAGTCAGCGCGCTGCTGCGTCCTTCAAGAAACATAACCGAGTGGCGCACGTCTTCGGCGTACACCTGGGGTTCCACCAGCCCGACGCAGGGTGCCTTGCAGCGTTTGATCTGGTATTGCAGGCAAGGACGGGTGCGGTTCTTGTAATAGCTGTCTTCGCATTGCCGAACGAAAAACGTCTTTTGCAGCAGGCTCAGGCTTTCGCGGATCGCGCCGGCGCTGGGGTAAGGACCGAAATACTTGCCCTTGGCCTTTTTCGCACCGCGATGAATGCTCAGGCGCGGAAACTCTCCGTCGGAGAGAAAGACATAGGGGTAGGATTTGTCGTCGCGCAGCAGGATGTTATAGGGCGGGCGCCATTCCTTGATCAGCGTCTGCTCGAGCAGCAAGGCTTCGGTTTCGTTGGCCGTGATCGTCGTTTCAACCTGGGCGATACGTGCGACCAGTGCGGCGGTCTTGGGGGCAAGCCCGGTCTTGCGAAAGTAACTCGACAGGCGATTTTTGAGGTTCTTCGCCTTGCCGACGTAAAGCAACCGCGCTTCGCTGTCGAACATGCGGTACACGCCGGGGCGCCCGCTGACGGTCGACAGAAAGGCGCTCGGATCAAAGGTTTCGGTCATTTTCAGAGGCTGGCGTCGACCATGCCATGACGCACCGCCAACAGCGTCAACTCGACATCACTGCTGATCGAAAGCTTTTCGAAGATGCGGTAACGGTAGGTGTTCACGGTTTTCGGGGACAGGCACAATTTGTCGGAAATGATCTGTACTTTCTGGCAGCCGACTATCATCAGCGCGATCTGGATTTCCCGCTCGGACAGGGCATCGAAAGGCGAGTCGTTGGTGGGCTGGAAGGACTTGATCGCCAGTTGCTGGGCAATTTGCGGGCTGATGTAGCGTTGCCCGGCGAACACCAGGCGGATGGCCTGGACCATTTCCGGCAAACCTGCCCCCTTGGTCAGGTACCCTGCCGCACCGGCTTGCAACAGCCGCGTAGGAAACGGGTCCTCTTCACACACGGTCACCGCGACGACCTTGATATCCGGATGACTGCGCAATAATTTGCGAGTGGCCTCAAGACCGCCGATACCCGGCATCTTGACGTCCATCAACACCACATCGGGTTTCAGCTCACGCGCCTTGAGCAGGGATTCTTCACCCGACTCGGCCTGGCCGACTACTTGCAGGCCATCGATGTCAGCCAGCATTCGTGTAATGCCTGTACGAACGAGATCATGGTCATCGACTACTAGCACCCTAATCAAGCAGACACCTCGCGATATGGTCTTATTGGGTTGCCAGACACCTTAGCAAAAAGCATCTGGCAGACCTAGCGGAAAGCATCAGATTAAAAGTTTCAATTCATCTTGAAAGGCCGGTCGCAAACGCGTTGCGGCAATGTCATGGACTGATATCAAGCTGCATTCTCAGGAAACATTCATCCTTACCCACCACCGTGAATCCTTTGCGCTCGTACAACACCCGCGCCGGGTTATTTTCAAAAACCGTCAAGCGTAACGCCGGTCGCCGCTCCTGGTACGCGACTGACAGTACCTGATCGATTGCCCAGGAACCAATGCCCTGCCCGCGAAACGCTTCGACGACCTGCAGTTCGCGGATGTACAACGCTCTGGCATCACGGCTCAAGCTCACATAACCCGGCAACTGATCACCGCTTGTCAGCATGCGGTTGTCCCGCCCTGCCCAGGCCACGTCAAAAGCTTCGTCCTGCCATATCAGGTCGTGCCGAATGTAGTAGCGCAGCATGTTTTTACAGGTCAGGTGGCGGGCGAAAGCCAGATCCTCTGGCGTGGCCACACGCCATGCGCAGTCCATCACGCTGGCTCCACGGCGACGACTTCCCCGCTCCAGCCCTCGCTGTTGCGCCGGGCCACCACCATCTGGCTGCCGGTACCGCTGGCGGCCGCAATCAACAAACCGTCCGACGCCCAGATCGCGCTGCGTCCTGCCGAGCCCCAGCCACCTGTCGCGCCACCATGATTGGCCATCAACACCACCATGGCGTGCTGCGCGGCATAGCCTTGCAGCACCGCGGTATCCGCGACGTAGCCGTTTTCCGTGATCAGCACGCCTGCGGCGTAGATATCTGCACCCTGGCACGCTGCAGCAGCGGCATGGCTGGAGTGGGAAAAGTCGGCGCAGACCGCCAGTGCAATAGTGTCTGTCCCGATGGTCAGGGGCTCACCCCCGGCGCCCGGTGCAAACGCCACTTCTTCCCCGGGATGCAGATGCTGTTTGCTGTAGACCCCAAGCGAACCATCGGCCCCCAGCACCAGTGCACCGATCAGGACCGACGGGTTATCCGGCAGTCGAATCGGCATACCGACAACAGCCGTCACACCGACTGCCCGGGCGACGTCTCGCAGCGGTTGCAGAACGGCGGCATCCGGCACAATCGCCAGCTCGGCCGCGAGCCCGCGTTCGTAGCCGGTCAACGACAGTTCTGGGAACACCAGCAACTGCACGCCCTGCTCCGCGGCTGCCACGATGAAGCGTTGGTGCCTGGCGATATTGCCGGCAAGGTCTCCGGCGATGGAAATCGATTGGGCTGCGGCGATGGTCAGCGGTGACATGAAGCGTCCTTGTGTCGATGCGTTTTTGAACAGACACAGAGTTTGTCACAACCCTCAGGCCACTCAAGCGATAGAGAACCCTGTCGCCGGCCAATAGCATTTTCTGATTGAATCTGCGCACCGGCCTCTAGTAAGCTCGACCCATCCATTGGAGACAGACCATGTTCAGCACCCTCTCACAGCTTCGTACCGCCAGCGCCCTGCGCTCGGTTGCGGCTGCCCGGGTGAACGACGGCTGTGCTCCGGTCAGCTTTTATTTTGGGTATTGGTTTAGCCACTGGCGCGCCTGATACCCACACGGCGCCCACTTTAAACGGGTCGCCACCAGAGAATTCTCAACCCCCGGTCGGCCTCCCGACCGGGGGTTTTGTTTTTTCAGCCCCAACGTTTTTAGCGACACACCAGACATTTAGAGGATTCAGAACATGAACTACGCCACTTATTACCGTTACGACAGTTTTACCGCCTGGCGATTTACCACCCACCGCTCGGGACAGCCTGCCGCCTCCGATCGGTCACCTACAGGTGGCAAGCGCACACACACAGCCAGTCTGGCCAATTGTCGAACACCCCAGTAGGGCCGAGCGCGCGGGCACGAACCCGCCACCAGCCCAGGAAGCCTTGAATATGAACTCGTCCGTCTCCGCACTGCCGCTGTCCACCTTGAGTCCTGCCAATGAAGCGCTGACCCTGCGTCTGCCCAGCTCATTGCAACTCAAACAGCAATTGCCCCTCGGCAACATCCTGACCCAGCAAGTCGCCACCCACCGCCAGGCGGTTCGCGCGATTCTCAACGGTGAAGACTCCCGTATGCTGGTCATCGTAGGCCCATGCTCGATCCACGATCCGGAATCAGCCCTCGAATACGCCGGCAACCTTGCCCGCCTCGCCACCGAAGTCAGCGACGAAATGCTCCTGGTGATGCGCGCCTACGTCGAAAAACCCCGCACCACGGTTGGCTGGAAAGGCCTGGCCTACGATCCGCATCTGGATGGCAGCGATGACATGGCCGCCGGCCTGACGCTGTCCCGCGAGCTGATGCGCGAAATGCTCCGCCTGGGTCTGCCCGTTGCCACTGAACTGCTGCAACCGATGGCCGCCGGCTACTTCGATGACCTGTTGAGCTGGGTGGCGATTGGCGCCCGGACCACGGAGTCGCAGATCCATCGGGAAATGGCCAGCGGCCTGGGCATGCCTGTCGGGTTCAAGAACGGGACTGACGGCGGTGTCGCTGTCGCCAGCGATGCCATGCGTTCCGCTGCCCATCCGCATCGCCATTTCGGTGTCGACAGCCAGGGACATCCGGCAATCATTCAAACCCCGGGCAATGCGGACACTCACCTGGTATTGCGCGGCGGCCATCGCGGGCCGAACTACGACGGCGCCAGTATCGCCCGGGTGAACAGTGACTTGGCCCGGCTCAGGATTCCGGCCCGGATCATGGTCGATTGCAGTCACGCCAACAGTGGCAAAGACCCATTGCGCCAGCCGGCCGTGTTCAACGATGTGCTTGAACAGCGTCTGCAAGGTGATCGTTCGCTGATCGGCATGATGATCGAGAGCCATTTGTTCGAGGGCTGTCAGCCGTTGAGTTCGTCAATGCAATACGGTGTGTCAGTGACCGATGGCTGCCTTGGTTGGGCCGGGACAGAACAGCTGTTGCTTGAAGCGGCAGATCGGCTGCGAGTGCAAGACAACGCCCAATAACCGGCATCATCTGTCCGCCCTCCGGCCTTCATCTGAAGACTGGAGGGCAAATGGTGATCAATGTCCCATCAGGGATTGCACCTTAACCAGTGTCACCCCGGATTGTTGAGAGCTGTCATCAAGGCGCTCGACCGAACAGGAAACACGGATCGCAGAATCTCGATGCTCCCTCCAGAACCGGTAGGGAACGATGAATATCAACGGCTCGCCCACGGTGTCTCTGGTGATTTCGCGCTCGTCACAGTGATCGAATTTCTCCCCCTCGCATCTCAGGCAAACCAGCTCCCCTTTTTCAGCCCTGGGGTTTTCGATGACGACGGTCACCCCATCCTGCACGTCATGCAGATCCACCCAGCCTTCGTCGGCTTCCAGCACAACGGGTGCTGGCAGCGGTCCCCGCTCCATCTTGCCAATCATCAGTGTCGTTACTTCAGAGTATCGAGGGCCATGTCCTGCTTGCTTGACGCAATAATCGACGGAAACGGATGACCCCAGATTGGGCGCAATGCATTCCGGGCTGACCCAGAACGACAACTCATTGCCCACAGCAAAGGACTCGACCTTGAGTGCATCACTGAAGCTTGCTTCGAGCGAAACACCCGTCCAAGTCAGCAACACCCAGTCGCCCGCCGTCATGCGCGCATAGGGTTTGATTGTAACGATCGCCCCTTCCTTGACCCGATCCGGATCAAGCGTTCTGCCCACCGCGTCGTCCACCGTCGCGGGTAACAGGTCTGATTGCACATCACCCACACACAGCTGTAAACGATGGGAGTGCACGATCCCGATAAAACGACTGCTCAAGAGCGAGTAGCTGATTTCGAGTGAACCACCGTCGAGCGCCTCGATATAAGCGCTACCCACAGCAAAGATCATGTCCTCGCCGACCCTGTCGTCACTGACGAAACGCGTCACCTGATGATTGCAGGCGAGGCCATCGGCATCCAGCCCCGCCCAATTCAACAGCAATTTGTCGCCGCAGGTCATGCCTGGGTAAGGACGGACCCTGATCACGGCTTTTCGGTCAGAGGGGTTCAGAACGCCGTTTTCCGCCTGCTCCAGTAAGGGCGGTGGCAATGGTCGCTGTACGAGATTCAGGGTGTCGGATTCATAAACAGTCATTCATTCGCTCCAGTCCCTGGAATAAACACCGAACGGGTGGCCGGCTTGGGGTGACGTGTATTTAACCTCACGACTACCCGCCGTGATGTCGGCCTCTCACTCAGCCTCGCTCGGAAAATCGATACATACGAAGTAGGTCTTTGATCAAGAGCAACCTGATTGTCGTGAAAAATCGTCAAACGACTCCGACTAAAACCTCAGCAAATCTTGAGCATTCACACTTGCACTATTCCGCTTTCCGGAGGTTTCGGCGGACTTTTCATACATCGCGCCAACCTCGAGTGTTTTAGAGTGAAACGCCATGCAGTCCCGACGAACTTCTGTGCAAAGGTGTGAATATGCAAAGGAATGCAAGCACTCGTTATCCAATACTGCTGATCCACGGCCTGTTCGGCTTCGAAAAAATCGGCAAGTTCGAGCTGTTTCACGACATCAGGCAGGCGCTGAGGAACGCCGGAGCAAGGGTGTTCGTTCCCCACTTGTCGGCCATCCATGACAACGAAGTACGCGGTAAGCAATTGCTCATGCAGATCGAGCGGGTACTGGAAGGAACCGGTGCCTGCAAAGTCAACCTCATAGGCCATAGCCAGGGTGCACTGGCCGCACGTTATGCCGCAGCGGTTGCACCACGCAGTGTGGCATCGGTGACTTCCGTCAGCGGGCCGAACCATGGCTCGGAGCTCGCCGATTTCCTGCGCAAGGCATTGACACCGGGCCGTCTGCCGGAACATGTGGCCGAGACCGTGGTGAACCTCTTCGCCGACTTCCTCGCGACCCTGAGCGACAACCGGTACCAGCCGCGCAACGCCATTGCCGCCCTCAATGCACTGACCACCGAGGGCGTAGGCGCCTTCAATGACAAATACCCGCAAGGACTGCCCGCCACCTGGGGTGGCAAGGGTAACGAACGGGTCAATGGTGTTCGTTACTACTCGTGGAGCGGCGTGCTGCAGTCGAATGTGCTCAACGAAGGGCTCAATGCGCTCAATCCGCTCAACGGTTTCTGTCGGGTCCTTTCCGGGTATTTCGTCACGGAAGCCGGGCAGAACGACGGTTTGGTCGGTCGCTTCAGTTCTCACCTGGGCACGGTTATCCGCTCCGACTATGCGCTGGATCACCTGGACACCCTTGGCCAGCCGGCAGGCCAGTTGCGCACAGGCGTCGACCCGGTCGAACTGTATGTCCAGCATGCCGAGCGCTTGAGAGCCGCCGGCCTTTGAGGGGCTACCTGCCGTGAATCCCGCATGGAACGGAACTTTGAGGAGAATTAGCTCACTGAATCCGGTAGGCTGCGCATTTTATCGAATATTGAAAGGAGTATTTTCCCATGGCCAAAGCCACTGCCCGTCACATCCTTGTTGCCTCGGAAGCCAAGTGCAACGAACTCAAGGCCCAAATCGAGGCTGGTGCCGATTTCGCCGAAGTTGCCAAGGCAAACTCCACCTGCCCTTCCAGCCGCCAGGGTGGTGATCTGGGTTCGTTCGGTCCAGGCCAGATGGTCAAGGAATTCGACACCGTGGTTTTCAGCGCGCCGCTCAACGTGGTCCAGGGCCCGGTCAAGACCCAGTTCGGTTACCACCTGCTGGAAGTGACCAGTCGTCAGGACTGATCGACGCTTGAGCTATTCAACGGCCCGCCTTTTGGTGGGCCGTTGTGTTTCACACACGTAATTCGGCTGGCGAGGGACGCGCCGCTAGCGTACAAATTGTCGTTAACGACCACCCGGCTCTAAGGCTGACAATGCGACTGGCTTTCCCTACCTTGTTGTTCACGGCCGTGGCCCTGCTGTCGGGTGCCGCGGGTGTGAATGCGGCACCGCAACCGGCAATGACCGTGTACGGCGAACCGGCAAAATATCCTGCCGGTTTCAGTCATTTCGCCTACACCAATCCGCTGGCCCCCAAAGGCGGCACGATGCGGCGATCGGCGATCGAAATCGGGCAGTTCGACCATGTCTTGCCTTACATCGACAAAGGCATCGGCGTCACCCAGATCGACGGCTTGCTCTATTCGCCGCTGGCCCAGCGCTCGCTGGACGAGCCGTACACCGTGTACGGCCTGGTGGCAGAGAAGATGGAGCGTTCCGAGGACGGCTTGTCACTGCGTTTCTACCTCAACCCCAAGGCGCGTTTTGCCGATGGCAAAGCCATTACCGCCGAAGACGTGCGCTATACCTTCGACCTGCTGATGACCCAGGGCAGCCTGCGTTACCGCACCCAGTTCGCCGACGTCAAAGGCGTGGAAGTGGAATCGCCTCTGACTATCCGCTTTGATTTCAAGAACAACGAAAATCGCACCCTGCCGCTGGATATCGCGACCCTGCCGGTGTTTCCCGAACACTGGTGGAAGACTCGCGATTTTGCCGGTGGCGGCGGCTATGAAGCGCCGTTGGGCAGCGGCCCCTATAAAGTGGGCAAGATCGATTCCGGGCGCAGCATCACCTTCGAACGCAATCCCGACTGGTGGGGCAAGGACCTGCCGGTCAGCCGTGGCCTGTACAACTTCGATCATTTCAGCATCGAGTACTTCGGCGATACCGACGTGGCGCGCCAGGTCCTGCGCGGTGGCGCCTATGACTACAACCGGGAATTTTCCGCCACCGGCTATTCCATCGGTTATGACAGTCCAGCCCTGAGCGACGGTCGTCTGCAAAAGGCCCACCTCGCCACCGAGGCGCCGCAGCCGGCCCAGGGTTTTGTGTTCAATCTGCAAAAGCCCATGTTCCAGGACCGACGCGTGCGCCAGGCGCTGGTGATGCTGTGGGACTTCGAGTGGAGCAACCGGCAGATGATGCGCGACATGTACATTCGCCAGCAGAGCTTTTTCTCCAACACCGATCTCGCCGCCCGGCAACTGCCGGATGCCGGGGAGCTGGCGATTCTCGAACCGCTGCGCGGCCAGATTCCCGACGAAGTCTTCACCCAGGTGTTCGAGGCGCCGAAGACCGATGGCAGCGGTGTGATTCGCGACAAGCAGCTACAGGCCCTGGACTTGCTCGAACAGGCCGGCTGGAAACCCGATGGCGACCAACTGGTCAATGCCGACGGCGAGCCGCTGAGCTTCACGTTCCTGGTCAGCCAGAACGGCATGGACCGTCTGCTGTTGCCCTATAAACGCACGCTGAAACAGATCGGCATCGACCTCAATATCCGCCGCATCGACTCGTCCCAGTACGTCAACCGCCTGATGAGCCGCGACTACGACATGATCGTCACCGGCTACCCCGTCACCACTTCTCCAGGAGGCGAGCTGCTCAATTACTTCGGTTCCGAGGCGGCCACCGACCCGGGCTCCAACAACTACATGGTGTTGAAGAACCCGGCAGTGGACACCCTGATCACCGGGCTGATCCGGGCCAACACCCAGGCTGACATGCTGCATTACGCCCATGCCCTGGACCGGGTGCTGCAATGGAATTACTACTGGATTCCCAACTATTACCCGCCGGGCACCTCGACGGTGTGGTGGAACCGCTTCGGCATCCCGAACGTGCAAGCGAGCAATGACGAAGCCATCGAGAGCTGGTGGGAGATGAGCACCACGCCATTGACCAACCAACAGATGACGGCCGAGCGTATCCGCCGTGGCAAACCCGGAGGGCCGCACTGATGTGGGCTTACATACTGCGGCGCCTGCTGCTGATCATTCCGACGCTGGTGATCATTCTTCTGGTCAACTTTGTCATCGTCCAGGCGGCACCGGGCGGGCCGGTCGAACAGGCCATCGCACACTTGCAGGGCATCGGCGGTGCAGCGGTCGGCGGCGGCTCCGGCGAGTCCATGAACGGCAAGTCCCGGGCCAGTCGCGGGCTCGATCCGCAGCTGATCAAGGACATTGAAAAACAGTACGGCTTCGATAAACCGGCGCACGAACGCCTCTGGCTGATGCTCACCAGCTACGCGCGCCTGGACTTCGGCAAGAGTTTCTTCCGCGGCGCCACCGTCACCGACCTGATCCTCGAGAAAATGCCGGTGACCATTTCCCTCGGGCTCTGGGCGACGCTGATCACTTACCTGGTGTCGATTCCCCTGGGCATCCGCAAGGCCGTGCACCATGGCAGCCATTTCGACATCTGGAGCAGCACCGCGATCATCATCGGCTATGCCATGCCGGCGTTCCTGTTTGCGATGTTCCTGATCGTGGTGTTTGCCGGCGGCACTTCGCTGAACTGGTTCCCCGTTCGCGGACTGGTCTCGGACAACTTCGAATCGCTGTCGACCATTGGCAAAGTGGCCGATTACTTCTGGCATCTGGTGTTGCCGGTGACCGCGCTGGTGATCGGCGGTTTCGCCACGCTGACCATCCTGACCAAGAACTCGTTCCTCAATGAAATCACCCGCCAGTACGTGGTCACTGCCCGGGCCAAGGGTTTGAGTGAGCGACGGGTGCTCTATGGACACGTGTTCCGCAATGCCATGCTGCTGGTGGTATCGGGCATTCCCCAGGCGTTCATCAGTGTGTTTTTTGCCGGTTCCCTGCTGATCGAAGTGATCTTCTCCCTCGACGGTCTGGGCCGCATGAGTTACGAAGCAGCGGTTTCCCGGGACTATCCGGTGGTGTTCGGCTCGTTGTTCATCTTCACCCTGTTTGGCCTTTTGATAAAACTGGTCGGTGACCTCTGCTACACCTTGGTCGACCCGCGTATCGACTTCGCCGCGAGGAACGCCTGATGCTCAAGCTTTCACCGCTGGCGCGTCGGCGCTTCGAGCGTTTCAAGAAAAACCGTCGGGGCTGGTGGTCGCTCTGGCTGTTTGTCGGCCTGTTCCTGATGACCCTGGGCGGCGAACTGATCGCCAACGACAAACCGCTGATGGTCAGCTATCAAGGCCAGTGGTACTTCCCGGTGTTCAAGCGCCACACCGAACAGGAGTTCGGCGGGCAACTGCCGTTCCAGGCCGACTATCGCAGCGACTACGTGCAGAAGCTGATCAAGAAGGATGGTGGCTGGTTGCTCTTTCCACCGATTCCATTCAGCGACGACACGCCCAACTATGACCTGAACAAACCCGCTCCAAGTCCGCCCACCAGCGTCAATTGGCTGGGCACCGACGACCAGGCTCGGGACGTTCTGGCCCGGGTGATCTTCGGTGCCCGGGTGTCGATCCTGTTTGCCTTGATGTTGACGTTTGTCAGTGCGCTGATCGGTATCGCGGCCGGTGCCCTGCAAGGCTATTACGGCGGCTGGGTGGATTTGCTCGGCCAGCGCCTGCTGGAGGTATGGTCCGGGCTGCCGGTGCTGTACCTGCTGATCATCCTGTCGGGTTTCGTCGAGCCGAATTTCTGGTGGTTGCTGGGAATCATGGCACTGTTTTCATGGCTGGCCCTGGTGGACGTGGTGCGCGCCGAGTTCCTGCGAGGGCGCAATCTGGAATACGTCAAGGCCGCGCGCGCGCTGGGCCTGACCGACCGCAAAGTCATCGTCCGGCACATTCTGCCCAACGCCATGAACGCGACCTTGAGCTACCTGCCGTTCATTCTTACCGGGGCGATTTCCACCCTGACAGCACTGGACTTCCTCGGCTTCGGCATGCCGGCGGGCAGTGCATCCCTGGGTGAGCTGATCGGCCAGGGCAAGCAGAACCTGCAAGCACCGTGGCTGGGCCTGACGGCGTTCTTCACCCTGGCGCTGATTCTTTCTTTACTGGTGTTTATCGGCGAGGCGTTGCGAGACGCCTTCGATCCGAGATCTTGAGCGGACGGCTGAAATGACCAACCTGATCGAAATCCGTGACCTCAGCGTGGCCTTCAGCGGCCAGACCGTGGTGCGCAATCTGTGCCTGGACATACGCCCCGGCGAATGCCTGGCGCTGGTGGGCGAATCGGGATCGGGCAAGTCGGTGACGGCCCACTCGATCCTGCAACTGCTGCCGCAAACCGATACCCGGACAACCGGCAGCATCCGCTATCGCGGCCAGGAACTGGTGGGTGCCGATGCCGGCAAGTTGCGACAACTGCGCGGCAATCGCATTGCGATGATCTTCCAGGAGCCCATGACGTCCCTGAACCCGCTGCACAGCATCGAAAAACAGATCGGCGAAACCTTGCTGGTGCACAAAGGCCTGGCAGGCAAAGCGGCGCAGGTGCGGATCCTTGAACTGCTGCACCTGGTGGGCATCCAGAAACCCGAGGAACGCCTCAAGGCCTATCCGCATCAACTGTCCGGCGGCCAGCGCCAGCGGGTGATGATTGCCATGGCCCTGGCGTGCGAACCGGAACTGCTGATTGCCGACGAACCGACCACCGCGCTGGATGTGACGGTGCAGCGCAAGATCCTGCTGCTGCTCAAGTCCCTGCAACAGCGGCTGGGCATGTCGCTGCTGCTGATCAGCCACGACCTGAATCTGGTGCGCAGCATCGCCCAGCGCGTGTGCGTGATGAAGGCCGGGGAAATCGTCGAGCAAGCGCCGTGCGAAACCCTGTTCACCGAACCAAAGCACCCTTACAGCTGCGTATTGCTGCACGCCGAACCCGAGGGCGAAGCCTTGCCCCGGGACGAGCGCGAAAACGTACTGGAGGTGAACGATCTGCAGGTGCGGTTTCCCGTCAGTGGCGGCCTGTTCCAGCGCAAGACCTGGCTGCGTGCCGTCGATGGCATCAGCCTGAATATTCAGCGCGGCAAGACCCTGGGCATTGTCGGTGAATCCGGTTCCGGCAAGTCCACGCTCGGTCAGGCGATCCTGCGTTTGCTCGACTCCGAAGGCAGCATCCGCTTTCAGGGCCAGGCGCTGGACGGCCTGACGCAAAAACAGCTACGGCCGTGGCGCAAGAAAATGCAGGTGGTGTTCCAGGATCCCTTCGGCAGCCTCAGCCCGCGAATGTCGGTGGCGCAGATCATCAGCGAAGGCCTGGAAGTGCACAGCCAGTTGAGCCCCCAAGAGTGCAACGCCGAAGTGATCCGCGCACTGAGCGAAGTCGGCCTCGACCCGCAAAGCCGCCATCGCTATCCCCACGAATTCTCCGGTGGTCAGCGCCAGCGCATCGCCATCGCCCGGGCGCTGGTGCTCAAGCCGGCGCTGATCCTGCTCGACGAACCGACCTCGGCGCTGGACCGCACGGTGCAGAAACAGGTGGTCGCCCTGCTCCGCCAGCTCCAGGAAAAGCACGGTCTGACCTACCTGTTCATCAGCCACGACCTGGCGGTGGTGCGCGCCCTGGCCCACGACATGATCGTGATCAAGGACGGCAAGGTGGTAGAACGCGGCGCCAGCCATGAGGTGTTCGATTCACCGCAGCATCCGTACACCAAGGAGCTGTTGGCGGCGGCGTTGTTGGGGCAGGCATAATCCATTGCATTCAGTTGGACCGCGGCGCGGCCTTCGCGAGCAAGCCCGCTCCCACAGGGGATTTGTGAACGACACAAATCAAGTGTGGGAGCGGGCTTGCTCGCGAAGAGGCCGGCACAGGCAATAAATCATCAGGATCAAACCCATGAACACCACCGAAAGCCTCAAGGACTACCAGCGCGTTCGCCTGCTGGCGATCCGTTCATTGTTCGAAATCATCGAGCAATCGAGCGAGGGCACGGTGATTGTCGACCGCGATGCCAACATCGTCTGGATGAATGAGCGCTATGCCCGACGCTTCGGCCTGCAATCGGCGCAAGTGGCGATCGGCAAGCCCTGCGAAAGCGTGATCCCCGGCAGCCTGTTGCGTGAAGTGGTGCGCACCGGCCGGCCGATTCTGCTGGACATGCAAGACACCCCAAAAGAACCGCTGGTGGTCATGCGCCTGCCGATTCACGACGATGCCGGCGTGGTCATCGGCGCCATCGGTTTCGCCCTGTTCGACGAACTGCGCAGCCTGTCGCCGATGCTCAAGCGCTACATGAGCATGCAGGAAGAACTGGCCTCCACCCGCTCGCTGCTGCGGGCGCGGCAGACCAAATACAACTTCGCCCATTTCATCGGCACCAGCGCCGCCAGCCTGGAAGTCAAACGCCGCGCCCGGCGCAGTGCGAGTACCGAATCGCCTGTACTGCTGCTCGGCGAAACCGGCACCGGCAAGGAGTTGTTGGCTCAGGCCATCCACAATGCCTCGCCCCGTGCGCACAAGGCATTTGTCAGCATCAACAGCGCAGCGATTCCCGAATCATTGCTGGAGGCCGAATTCTTCGGCACCGCCCCCGGCGCGTTTACCGGTGCCGACCGCAAGGGCCGCGCCGGCAAATTGCAGATCGCCCAGGGCGGCACCTTGTTCCTCGACGAAATCGGCGATATGCCGCTGCCCCTGCAAAGCAAACTGCTGCGCGTGCTGCAGGAAAAGGAATTCGAGCCGGTGGGGTCCAATGAGGTGATCCAGAGCGATGTGCGGGTGATCGCCGCGACCTCGACCGACCTGGAAGCGGCGATCAAACGCGGCGAGTTCCGCGCCGACTTGTACTACCGCCTCAACGTGCTGCCGATTCAGGTTCCGCCCCTGCGCGACCGCCTCGATGACGTGCCGGCGCTCAGTGAAGCGATTCTCGAGGAGCTGCGCAGCCAGCATGAACTGCACCACGAAGCCCTGGAATTGTTGGGGCAACACGCCTGGCCGGGGAACATCCGCGAATTGCGCAATGTGCTGGAGCGCGCGGCGCTGCTCAGCGATGACTTGCGCCTGACAGCGGCGGACATACGCGCGGCGATTGGTACGTTCACCCGGGTTGAGCGCGTGACGCCCTTGGCCCAGGAGCCCTTTGCCCATGAAACCTTCAGTGCGGCGCGGGAGCGATTTGACCGGCAACTGATCGAAACGACCCTTGCGCAATGCGAGGGCAAGGTCATTGAGGCGGCGGCACGATTGGGGCTGGGGCGGTCGACTTTGTACAAGAAGATGGTGGCGTTGGGGATTGCAGAGTCTCAATAAAGAGACATACATCTCCATTGCTGGACAGACCTTCGCGAGCAAGCCCGCTCCCACAGGAGAAGGCATTCCCCTGATCAATTCGGTCAACTGTGGGAGCGGGCTTGCCCGCGAAGAGGCCGGCACTCCCAATACAAGTCTCAAACAAGAGACAACAATCCCGAACCAGCTCACCAACATCAGAATATATCTTTATATTTCAATAAGTTAAGTATTTGGCACAAAACCCGCTATACGCCTCTACTACCCAGTTCCACCCTACAAAAATAACAACCCAGGAGACACACCATGAGTGTGATCATTGCCTTGGCAGCCCTCGCGCTGCTGATGCTGGCTGCCTACCGTGGCTATAGCGTTATCCTTTTTGCCCCGATTGCCGCCCTCGGCGCAGTCCTGCTCACCGACCCCTCTGCCGTCGCCCCCGCTTTCACCGGGGTGTTCATGGAAAAAATGGTCGGTTTCATCAAGTTGTATTTCCCGGTGTTCCTGCTCGGCGCAGTGTTCGGCAAGCTGATCGAACTGTCCGGCTTCTCGCGCTCCATCGTCGCCGCGGCGATACGCCTGCTCGGCACCCGCCAGGCAATGCTGGTGATCGTGCTGGTCTGTGCCCTGCTCACCTATGGCGGCGTGTCGCTGTTTGTGGTGGTGTTCGCGGTCTACCCGTTTGCCGCTGAAATGTTCCGCCAGAGCAACATCCCCAAGCGCCTGATCCCGGCGACCATTGCCCTGGGCGCGTTCTCGTTCACCATGGACGCCCTGCCCGGCACGCCACAAATCCAGAACATCATCCCCAGCACTTTCTTCAACACCACTGCCTGGGCGGCGCCGTGGCTGGGCGTGATCGGCACGATCTTCGTGTTCTGTGCCGGCATGCTGTTTCTCCAGCGTCAACGCAACAAGGCACAGCGCGCCGGTGAAGGTTATGGATCCGACCTGCGCAACGAGCCGGAAACCGCCGCCGACCTCAAGCTGCCCAACCCGTGGCTCGCACTGTCGCCACTCTTGGCGGTAGGCATCATGAACCTGCTGTTCACCCATTGGATTCCGCAGGTGTATGGCAAGACCCACAGCCTCGCGCTGCCAGGCATGGCCGCGCCGGTGACCACGGACATCGCCAAGCTCACGGCGATCTGGGCGGTACAGGCCGCCTTGCTGGTCGGCATCCTCATGGTGCTGGTGTTTGGCTACAAGGCGATCAGCCGAAAACTCGCCGAAGGCAGTAAAAGCGCAGTCAGCGGCGCGTTGCTGGCGGCGATGAACACCGCCTCGGAATACGGCTTCGGCGCGGTGATCGCGTCCCTGCCGGGCTTTCTGGTGTTGGCCGACTGGCTCAAGAGCATTCCCGACCCACTGGTCAACGAAGCGATTACCGTGACCCTGCTGGCCGGCATCACCGGTTCTGCCTCGGGCGGCATGAGCATTGCGCTGGCGGCCATGTCCGAGCAATTCATCAGCGCCGCCCATGCGGCGAACATCCCGCTGGAAGTGCTGCACCGGGTCGCCGCGATGGCCAGTGGCGGCATGGACACCCTGCCGCACAACGGCGCGGTGATTACCCTGCTGGCGGTCACCGGTCTGACCCACCGCGAGGCTTACAAAGACATTTTCTGTATTACGCTGATCAAGACCCTGGCGGTCTTCGTGGTGATCGGCACCTTCTACGCCACTGGCATTGTGTGAGGTATTCATGACGACTCTTTCGGGCAAGACCGCACTGGTCACCGGTTCCACCAGCGGCATCGGCCTGGGGATCGCCCTCAGCCTGGCCAGGGCCGGGGCCAACCTGATCCTCAACGGTTTTGGCGATGCGTCCAACGTTATTGCCGAGGTCGAACAGTTTGGCGGCAAGGTCGGCCACCACCCGGCCGATGTCAGCGATCCGGCACAGATTGCCGACATGATCGCCTACGCCGAGCGCGAGTTCGGCGGCGTCGATATCCTGGTCAACAATGCCGGCATTCAACACGTGGCAGCGGTGGACGAGTTTCCGGTGGAGCGTTGGGATTCGATCATCGCGATCAACCTGTCGTCGGTGTTCCACAGCACCCGTTTGAGTCTGCCGGGCATGCGCGCCAAGGGCTGGGGCCGGGTGATCAACATTGCCTCGGTGCATGGCCTGGTCGGTTCGGTGGGCAAGTCCGCCTATGTCGCCGCCAAGCACGGGGTGATCGGCTTGACCAAAGTGGTCGCCCTGGAAACCGCGACCACCCAGGTCACCTGCAACGCGATCTGCCCAGGCTGGGTACTGACGCCGCTGGTGCAGAAGCAGATCGACGACCGTGCCGCCAGCGGGGTTCACCCACAGCAGGCGCAGCATGATCTGCTCGCTGAAAAGCAGCCATCGCTGGAGTTCGTGACACCGCCGCAACTGGGTGAACTGGTGCTGTTTTTGTGCAGCGACGCCGGCAGCCAGGTGCGGGGCGCGGCGTGGAATGTGGATGGTGGCTGGTTGGCGCAGTAATCATCTGCCAGACCGCGTGATCGTTCATCGCGAGCAAGCTCGCTCCCACATGGAAATGTGATCCCCTGTGGGAGCGGGCTTGCCCGCGAATGGATCTAAAGACATAAGAAGAGGCAAACCATGTCCGACATCCTCTGGCAACCCGACGTCAAACGCATTGGCAAAACCCGCATGGAGGCCTTCCGGCGCTTCATCAATCAGCGGTATCACCTCAAGATTGACGACTACCCGGCCCTGCACCAATGGTCCATCGAGCAACGCCCCGACTTCTGGCAGGCCATTGTCGACTTCTTCGACATTCGCTTCCACGAGCAACCCGACGCCGTGCTGCTCGAAGGCCCGCAGATGCCCAGCGCCCAGTGGTTCCAGGGCGCCACACTGAACTTTGCCGAACACCTGCTACAGCGCCGCGATGATGCGATCGCCGTGGTCGCCGTTGGCGAAAACGGTCAGCGTGAACATTTGACCTGGGCCGAGCTGGCAGAGCATGTTGCCGGCTTTCAAAACGGTTTGATCGCCGCCGGCGTCGGTGTGGGTGACCGGGTCGCCGCGTGCATGCCCAACACCTGGCAAACCCTGGTGGCCATGCTCGCCACCACCAGCCTTGGCGCTGTCTGGTCCTGTTCTTCACCGGACTTCGGCACCCAGGGGGTGGTTGACCGTTTCGGCCAGATCGAACCGAAAGTGCTGGTGACCTGCGCCGGTTACCGCTATGCCGGCAAAGAGATCGACCAGACCGCCAAGATCAACGAGATCCTCCAGCGCCTGCCGTCGTTGCAACAGTTGATCGTGGTTCCGTATGCGCGGCCTCAGGCGCACATCGCAGACTTCCGCACCCCGGCCAACGTGACACTGTGGGACGATTTCTACGCACCCGGCGGCGAACCGGATTTCGTCCCGGTGCCCTTCGCCCATCCGCTGTACATCCTCTATTCCAGCGGCACCACCGGCGTGCCCAAATGCATCATCCACAGCACCGGCGGCGTACTCCTGCAACACGTCAAGGAACACGGCCTGCACTGCGATCTTGGCCCCGGCGAGCGCCTGTTCTACTACACCACGTGCGGCTGGATGATGTGGAACTGGCTGGTCTCGGCCCTCGCGGTAGGCAGCGCGGTGGTGCTGTACGACGGCTCGCCGTTCCACCCTGACCCGCAACGCTTGATCGACCTGATCGACGACGAAGGGATCAGCGTCTTCGGCACCAGCCCGAAATACCTCGCCACCCTGGAAAGCAGCGGCATCAAGCCCCGAGACAGTCATGACCTGGGTAGCCTCAGGACGTTGCTGTGCACCGGCTCGGCGCTGTCGCCGCAGAGTTACGACTTTGTCTATCGCGACTTCAAGGCTGACCTGTGCCTGGCCTCGATGTCCGGCGGCACCGACATCGTCTCGTGCTTCGTCAACGGCAACCCTGTGTCGCCGGTGCGGCGCGGCGAAATCATGGGCAAGAGCCTGGGCATGGCCGTCGAGGTATGGAACGACGCCGGTCAGCCGGTGATCGGCGAAAAAGGTGAACTGGTCTGCACCCGGCATTTCCCGGCGATGCCCGTTGGCCTGTGGAACGATGCCGATGGCGAGAAACTGCGCCAGTCCTATTTCAGCCTGTTCCCCGGCGTCTGGGCCCAGGGCGACTACGCCGAACAATTGCCCCATGGCGGGATGATGATTCACGGCCGCTCGGATGCCGTGCTCAACCCCGGCGGTGTGCGCATCGGCACGGCGGAAATCTATCGCCAGGTGGAAAAGATCCCGCAGGTGCTCGACAGCGTGGCCATCGGTCAGCAATGGCAGGATGACGTGCGGGTGGTGCTGTTCGTACGCTTGCGCGACGGGCTTGAGCTGGACGAGGCGCTGCAACAACAGATCCGCCAGACGATTCGCGCCAACACCACGCCGCGTCATGTGCCGGCGAAGATTGTCGCGGTCACCGACATTCCGCGGACCATCAGCGGCAAGGTGGTTGAACTGGCGGTGCGCAATGTGGTGCATGGGCAGAAAGTGAAAAACACCGATGCCCTGGCCAATCCCGAAGCGCTGGAGCAGTACCGCGATCGTCCAGAACTCCAGGATTGACTGTAGGAGCGAGCTTGCTCGCGATAAACCCGAGAGCGCCACGGGGCACCTGCCAACCCGCGTTATCGTTGACAACCATCGCGAGCGAGCTCGCTCCTACAGGGTTTTGTGTCGCTTAACCGTTCACCATGACGGTTCCTCCACAATCGATCACCTGTGCAAGAATAGACGCCAGCTAAAGCGACTCAGGCGCAGGACTCCCGGATGAACGCTATACCCACCGCCAGCGATGCCCAGGCCCTGATCGCCCGGATCGACTGGGCAAGCAGCCCGCTGGGCGCTGCCAGCACCTGGCCACAGAGCCTGCGAACCGCCGTGGACATCGTCATTCACTCACCGATGCCGATGCTGCTGCTATGGGGCCCGCAACTGACACAGATCTACAACGACGGCTTCGCCCTGCTCACCGCAAGCAAGCATCCGCAGGCTTTCGGACAACCGACACACCTGATCTGGCCAGAGTTGAAAGACTTTACCGACCCGATCTACAGCGCCGTCCTGCAAGGTCAGGTACGAACCTACAGCGAGCAGCGCTTTACCCTGCAACGTGAGGGCCAGGAGTCCGACTTCTGGCTCGACCTGACCTACAGCCCGATCCGCGACGAAGGTGCCGAGGTGGCCGGGATCCTGGTCACCGCCATCGAAACCAACGAGCGCCGGCGCATCGCCCTCGAACTCGAACAACGCTCGGCGGCCAGCCTCAAGGCCCAGCGTGAAACCGAGGAACGCCTGCAACTGGCCCTCGCCGCCACCGATGCGGTCGGCACTTGGGACTGGGACATCAGCGAGGACCGTTTCGTCGCCGATGTGCATTTTGCCCAGCTCCACGGCGTCGACCCGGCCATGGCCAACCAGTTGCCGATCAGCGCATACCTGCACGGCGTACACCCGCAAGACCGCGCCCTGATCGCCCGCAGCATCAAGCACTGCATCACCCACGGCAGCGAATACGCCGAGGAGTATCGCCTATTGCAAACCGACGGCCAGATGCGCTGGGTGTTTGCCCGCGGTCGCTGCTACAAGGACCATCACGGCCGGCCGATCCGATTCCTCGGCGCCGCCCTGGACCTGACCGAGCGCAAACTCACCGAACAGGCCCTGCGCCAGAGCCAGACCGAGCTGCAACTGATCATCAACGCCATGCCGGTCCTGATCAGCTACGTCGACCGCGAAGAACGCTTTCGCCTCAACAACGCGGCGTACCTCGACTGGTACGGGCTGACGCCGCAAGAGCTATACGGGCGAACCATTCTTGAAGTGCTCGGCGAAGAAGCCTACGCGCTACGCGCCCCGTACATCACCGAAGCACTGTCCGGCCGGCCCTGCAGTTTCAGCATCAGCACGCCGCACCGCGACGGCAGCCTGCGCCAGGCCTTGATGAATTACCTGCCGCGCCACGGTGCAGATGGTGCGGTCAACGGCTTCTACATCTTCGTGATCGACGAAACCGAACGCAAAATGACCGAAGAAGCCTTGCGCAACCTGAACGAAACCCTTGAGGAACGGGTGGCCGCCCGCACCCGACAACTGGCCGAGGCCAACGAGCGTCTGCAAAACGAGATGTTCGAGCGTGAGCGCGCCGAAGACGCCTTGCGTCATGCCCAGAAAATGGAAGCCGTCGGCCAGCTGACCGGCGGTATCGCCCATGACTTCAACAACATGCTCACTGGCATCATTGGCAGCCTCGACCTGATGCAGCGCTACATCGCCGAAGGCCGCGCCAGCGAGATCGGCCGGTTCACCGAGGCGGCAGTGTCCTCGGCCAACCGTGCCGCCGCCCTCACCCATCGCTTGCTGGCGTTCTCCCGGCGTCAGTCGCTCAATCGCACGCCGCTGAACCCCAATGACCTGATTCGCTCGCTTGAGGACCTGCTCAGACGTACCAAGGGCGACCACATTGAACTAAAGCTGCAACTGGCCGAGCACACCTGGCGGGTCAACACCGATGTCAGTCAGTTGGAAAACGCCCTGCTCAACCTGGTGATCAACGCCCGGGACGCCATGCCAGGCGGCGGCGAGTTGCAGATCGAAACGGCCAACGTGTACCTCGACGGCAGCGACATCACGACCCTGGAACCGGTCAAGGCCGGCGACTACGTGATGATTGCCGTCAGCGACAACGGCACCGGCATGACGCCCTCGGTGCTGGCCAAGGCATTCGACCCGTTCTTCACCACCAAGCCCATCGGCCAGGGCACCGGCCTGGGCTTGTCGATGATCTACGGTTTTGCCCAGCAATCGGGGGGCCATGTCAGCCTGTTCAGCCTGCCCGGACGGGGCACCAGCGTGCGTTTGTACCTGCCGCGCCTGCATTCGACCGAGCCGGAAAAAGTCTTGTCACCCGTGGTCGGCGAGGCGCCAGCGGCGATTGCCGGCGAAACGGTGATGCTGGTCGAGGATGATGCGGCGGTGCGCATGTTGGTGCTGGATCTGCTCAAGGAACTCGGTTACCGCGCCCATGAAGCCGAAGATGCCAAGGACGCGCTGCCGGTGCTGGAGTCGGACCTGCGGGTGGACCTGCTGGTGACCGACGTGGGGTTGCCGGGCATGAACGGCCGACAACTGGCAGAAATCGCCCGCCAGCATCGTCCCGGACTGAAAGTGTTGTTCATGACCGGTTACGCGCAGATCGCTGCCGAGCGCCAGGGTTTCCTTGAAGAAGGCATGGACATGGTGACCAAACCGTTTTCCATCGACCTGCTGGCCAACAAGATTCGCACGATGATCGGTCAACCGGACTGAGTTAAGGCATAATCGCGCCCCCCCGCTGCCACTCACATAACCAGCATCGTTGCAAGGTAACCGCCCCATGAAAGCTCAAGCCCGCCATATCCTGGTGAAAACCTCGGAAGAAGCCGAGCAGCTCAAACAACGCATCGCCAAGGGTGAAGCGTTCGATGTGCTGGCCAAGAAGTATTCGACCTGCCCGTCGGGCAAGCGCGGCGGCGACCTCGGCGAAGTGCGGCCGGGGCAGATGGTCGGCGTGATCGATGCGGTGATCTTCAAGAAACCGCTGCGGGTGGTGCATGGGCCGATCAAGAGCAAGTTCGGGTATCACCTGGTGCAGGTGTTTTACCGGGATTGATGCTGTTGGCTTGAGGGCCTCTTCGCGGGCAAGCCCGCTCCCACAATGAAACGCGGTCAACTGTGGGAGCGGGCTTGCTCGCGAAAGCCGCGCCGCGGTTTCAATCTTAGAAACAGGTTTCCATGGTCTCGATGACGTTCAGTTGCTCATCGACCAGGCAGCCGACACGCCACTTGTCGAACGTCAGGCACGGGTGCGAAGTGCCGAACGAAATGATGTCGCCGACCCGCAGATCAACCCCCGGCGCCACGGTCATGAACGCATGCTGGTCCATGACCGTGGTGACTTTGCAGGCACTCACATCATCGCCGCTGGCCGGCACCACGCCCGCCTTGTAGCGCCGCAACGGCACCGGCAAACCGGCGTCGTAGGCGACGTCGCGCTTGCCCAGGGCAATCACTGCAAACCCTGGCTCCGGCAACGACTGCACGTGCGCCCACACTTCCAGCGCCGGGCGCAGGCCTTCGTGCAGGTCGCTGCGACGGTCGAGCACGCAGCACTGCGCTTCCTTGTAGATGCCATGGTCGTGAGCCACGTAACTGCCGGGACGCAGCACGCTGAGGAAGCGGCCGGCGGCGTTCTGTGCTTCGAAGGATTCGGCAATCAGGTCATACCAGGCCGAACCCGACGCGGTGATGATCGGCTTGGCAATGGCGAACGCGCCGCTGTCCTGCAACTGCACCGCCAGACGCACCAGCGACGCGGCGAAATCGCGGATACCGGTCACGGCGTGATCGCCATGGATCACGCCTTCGTAGCCTTCGATCCCGGTCAGGGCCAGTGCCGGTTGCGCGGCGATGGCCTTGGCCAGGTCGAGCACTTGCTGTTCGCTGCGGCAACCGCAACGCCCGCCGAC
Organism: Pseudomonas sp. FW305-70; assembly: GCF_058783925.1. NCBI lineage: Bacteria > Pseudomonadati > Pseudomonadota > Gammaproteobacteria > Pseudomonadales > Pseudomonadaceae > Pseudomonas > Pseudomonas sp. FW305-70. The sequence goes on along the minus strand of NZ_JBYSYZ010000008.1, from coordinate 99,762 downwards.
CACGCCGTATTCGATCATCACGTTCAGGCGCACGCCACGGGAGGCGAAGTAGGCACCGAGGTCGGCGACGTTGTCCGGGTGATCGACCATGCAATAGAAGTCGAACGTCGGGTCAGCCAGCAGGTCGGCGATCAATGCCATGTTCGGCGTGCCGACCAACTGGTTGGCCATCAGGACACGGCGCACGCCATGGGCGTAGGCAGCGCGGGTTTGCGTAGCGCTGGCCAGGGTGATGCCCCAGGCACCGGCATCCAGTTGGCGACGGAACAACGCCGGGGTCATGCTGGTCTTGCCATGGGGCGCCAGTTCCGCTCCGCTGTCGCTGACGAACGCCTGCATCCAGCGGATGTTGTGTTCCAGCGCCTCGCGATGCAGTACCAGCGCAGGCAGGCTGACATCACGCACCAGGCTGGCACCGATGGGCGCCGCACCTTTATCCACGTTGGCAGTTTGGGGGGCAGAAGACATGGTCGAACTCCTCGTTCACGCGGCTGCAGGTAGCCGCTGTTATTCGTTGATGCGACGGGCCAGGTTGTTGGCGCTTGCGATCAGCACGCGTCGGTAAACGCATTCCATCTGTGGGAGCGGCGGTGCGACGATTGGACTCGCTCGCGAAGAATTCACCGCAAACCTCAAGCCTTTTTCTTGTACGCAATGCAGTCGATCTCGACCTTGCAGTCGACCATCATGCTCGCCTGCACACAGGCCCGCGCCGGGGCGTGCTCGGGTTTGAAGTACTCGGCGAAGACTTTGTTGAAACTGGTGAAATCCCGCGGATCCTCCAGCCACACGCCAGCACGCACCACATCTTCCAGGGCATAACCGGCCTCTTCGAGAATCGCGATCAGGTTCTTCATGGTCTGGTGGGTCTGTTCGACAATGCCGCCCGTAATAATCTCGCCGTCCACCGCCGGCACCTGCCCGGAAACGTGCAGCCAGCCATCGGCTTCAACGGCGCGGGCGAAAGGACGAGGCTGACCGCCAGCGGCGGTACTGCCGGTGCCGTAACGAGTAATGCTCATGAGTGTTTCTCCTGATTGAAAACTGAAAGATCAAAAACGGGGGCTTTTGAGAAATTCCGCCAGTCGTGGCGATTGCGGGCGTTCGAACAGGTCCTTGGGGGGCTGGCCGTTTTGAGCAGGATTTTGTGCATGGTTTTGAGTCTGTGTCATGGCAAAGCCATCTTCCCGTCAAACAAGTGCTAGCGAGCATCTGCGTCCAGGCCGGCTGTCACTACTGTCAACTCTGACAGTAGACCTGCGCAAGACATGTAGAAATACTGGAGTCTCATCTGATTCATACCCCCCATTCAAGGGAATGTGAAATGAAGACGCCAAAGGGATTATGTTTCTGTGCCTTACTGGGAGTTGGATTAGCAGGCTGTAACGTTCAACAGGAGACGTCTGTCACCTCTGTAACCGAAGAATGCAAATATCTGGTCAACGGAAAATTTATCGGCCAAAACGGTCCGGAAGTTTGCGTCACGACACCGCTGTCAAAAAGCGCCACATCGATTACGGGAACTATCGTTGGTACCGGAACAACGGGGCCGTTCATGGTGACTGCATTAACCAGCGATGGAACCATCCTTAAACAGGTCACCACCCTCGCCAATGGTGACTTCGCAATGACCCCGCTAAATCTGCAGAGCCTGCCTGGCAAGGGGATTTCAATCTCGGTTTTCGTTAACGGTGTCAGTTCGCCTCCCACCAAACTGGTCGTTGGGCAAGAACCCCCGGCGAAGTGCAGGCAAGGCACCCCCGGGTTTCCACTGTGCGGTACTTACCCTGGCGCGATTTTCTTCCCGATAAAAACGTCCATCACCACAATATTCTTGATTCCCCCGGGAGACGTCTTTGGGGGCGCAACGCTTCTCCCGAATTTTATGGGGTTGAATTTTATCAATTGGAAGCCGGACAGAACCATTGCATATCAAATGTCCGTCGCTCCGTTACAGCCTGGAGATGAATCTCGTGTTTATGCGGAGAACAAAAACAACGAGTCGTTTGCCTACCTCGTGTCGCAAACAGTTCTTGCCAATAAAAAACAAGAATGAAAAATCGAGGTTTCCAAGAAAAAAGACATCTGGATAGCTGGGGCAACTCTGGAAAATATCGAGTCAATTCAAGCGTGGAGCAAGGTCGGTGATGTACAAAATCATTGAAGACGAAGTGTTGAAAAAAATCGGCGCCGGCTGAGGTTAAAGCCGAGTTTTCCAGCATGAGTTTGATCGGCTACACACCTATTGCCTATTGATCTACTCAACTGCGCCAATTCACCAATTTCCATTGCGGCCTCATTTTCCTGCTTGACATTAAAGTTAACTTTAAGCTTAGGCTCTACTCATCAGTATGAGGAGTCAAGCATGTCACCCTTCCGAATCTTGAATTTGCCCAACGGCCAGACCATCGCCAATCGCATTGCCAAAGCCGCGATGGAAGAGAACCTCGCCAACACCGATCAAGTACCCGATCAGGCACTGCTTCGCCTGTATCAAGCCTGGGCCGAAGGTGAAGCCGGTTTGTTGCTGACCGGCAATGTGATGATCGACCGCCGCGCCATGACCGGCCCTGGTGGTGTCGCACTGGAGGACGAGCGGCATCTGGAGCGCTTCCGCCAGTGGGCCAGTGTCGGCCGGGCCGGCGGTGCGCACTTCTGGATGCAACTCAACCACCCTGGCCGCCAGACCATGGCCAACCTCGGCCAGCAAGCACTGGCGCCTTCGGCGGTTGCGCTGGATCTCGGCCAATTCTCGAAGATGTTCGCCGAACCCAAGCCCATGGGCGAGGACGACATCCAGGAGGTCATCCGACGTTTCGCCACCAGCGCCGCACTGGCGGAGAAAGCCGGTTTTACCGGTGTGCAGATCCACGCCGCCCATGGCTACCTGCTCAGCCAGTTCCTGTCGCCGCTGACCAATCGACGCACTGATCGCTGGGGTGGTTCGCTGGAGAATCGCGCGCGCCTGCTGTTGTCCGTCGTCGAGGCGGTTCGCAAGGTGGTATCGCCGCAATTTTGTGTGTCGGTAAAGCTCAACTCAGCGGATTTCCAGCGCGGTGGCTTCGATGCCGATGATGCACGGCAAGTGATCCAGTGGCTCAACGAGCAAGCGATCGACCTGCTCGAACTCTCCGGCGGCAGTTACGAAGCACCGGCCATGCAAGGCGAAGCGCGCGACGGCCGGACCCTGGCCCGGGAGGCGTACTTTCTGGAAATGGCCGGCGAACTGGCCAGCGTGGCGCGCATGCCAGTGATGGTGACGGGCGGGATCCGGCGTCTGGCAATCGTCGAACAGGTCCTCGACAGCGGCATCGCCATGGCCGGCATCGGCACCGCCCTGGCCGTGGAGCCGCACCTGGTCAAGCATTGGCGCGAGGGCAAGAACAGCCACCCACAACTGCCGCCGATTCGCTGGAAGCGCAAACCCCTGGCGGCGCTGGCGAGCATGGCGGTGGTGAAGTTCCAGCTGCATCGCTTGAGCCGTGGGCGCAAAACCCGGCCTGAGGTTTCGGCGCTATGGGCGTTGATTGTCGACCGGTTGTACATAGGCAAGCGTACCCGGCAGTACCGGCAGGCGATGGGTAAGTAATCCACAATTGATATTGACTGATCCACCGCCTTCGCGAGCAAGCCCGCTCCCACATTTGGAATGCGTTCCACCCTGTGGGAGCGGGCTTGCTCGCGAAGAGGCCAGCCTGGGCAAAGGAGAATTCAACCAGGCAGCAACTCGTCAATATGCCGATACTCAGCCTGCAACTGCGCCGCCAACACCCGGCTACGCCCAAGCCGGATCGGCCCGCGTTCGATGTCGATCAACAGCCCCGGACACGCAAGCGTCGGCAGCAGCGACCAGTCCTTCAGCCGGCCATCGGTCAGCAGCAACAACCGCTGCTGCTCCGACGGAAAACGCTTTTGCCTTGCTGCAAGCCACCGCCCTGCTTCGCTCAATGCCGCCAGCAGCGGCGTGCCACCGCCGGCACCCAGGCCGTCGAGCCAATGGCGCAGCCCCGTGGAAGCCTTCAATCCCTGCACCTGCCACTTGGGAGCAGCACCGCTGGCCGTGAGCAACGCCAGACGTGCGCGCTGGCGATAGGCATCGTCGAACAACTGCGCCAGCAAGCCCTTGGCATCGCTCAATGCCTGATGACGGCGGGTCGATGCGGAGGCGTCGACTATCACCAGCCACAGTTCATGGGGCGAACGCGTGCGCAGTTGGAACATCAGATCGTCGCGCTGACGCGGCCGGCCATTGAGCAAGGTGCCGGGCCAGTTGACCGAGCCGCTGCGGGCTGCGTGACGCTTGCCCTGTTTGCCATGGTCCAGTCGCCCGGCTCGGGGTCTGGCATTCGCCCCCGCGTCGCAGCGAGGGCGAATGCCTAGGGCTTTTTTGGCCAGCTCGGCACTTCACGTCGGGCGCCGGTCGCCAGCGCCTGGGCAGGCAATTCGCCCCACTGGCCCTGCCCTTCACCCGGATTGTCGTTCTGCGGCGCGGTTTGTTTCGCAGTTTGAGATTGCGCAGGTGCCGGCGGCGAATGCTCGCGACGACGATGGCGCAAGGCGAACTCGGCAACGGCGTCGATATCTTCTTCGGCAATAGCGTTCGCCCCGCGCCAGGCGGCGTGAGCCCGGGCGGCACGCAGCCAGACCAGGTCGGCGCGCAAACCATCGACGCCAGCGGCAAAGCAGCGCTCGGTAATCCGGGCCAGCGCCTGGTCGTCGAGAGGAATGCTCGCCAGGGCGTTGCGTGCGTGCTGGCAACGTTCACGCAGAGACGCCTGCACCGACTCCCATTCGGCGCAGAAACCTTGCGGATCGCTGTCGAAATCCAGGCGACGACGGATGATCTGGCCTCGTTCGGTCGGCGCTGTGTGGCCACCAAGGGCGACATTCAAGCCGAAACGGTCGAGCAGCTGTGGACGCAGTTCACCCTCTTCGGGATTCATGGTGCCAATCAGCACGAACTTCGCCGAGTGCCGATGGGAAATGCCGTCACGCTCAACCAGATTGGTGCCGCTGGCGGCCACATCGAGCAGCAGGTCAACGAGGTGATCAGGCAACAGATTGACCTCGTCGACGTAGAGCACACCACCGTCAGCCTTGGCCAGCACGCCGGGCGAGAACTGGGCGCGACCTTCCCCCAGCGCCGCGTCGAGATCGAGGGTGCCGACCAGGCGCTCTTCGGTGGCGCCCAGCGGCAATGTGACGAACTGCCCGCTGGCCAGCAGGTCCGCCAGACCACGGGCCAGGGTCGACTTGGCCATGCCGCGCGGGCCTTCGATCAGGACACCGCCGATTTTCGGGTCGATGGCGGTCAGGTACAGGGCCAGCTTCAAATCGTCGGCGCCGACCACGGCGGAGAGCGGGAAATGCGGGGTGTCGGTCATTGTTCTATCTCGGTCATGGTCGGTGATCTCACAGGCGCCTCAGTCCCGGTGGGAGCGGGCTTGCTCGCGAAAGCAGTGTCTCATCCAACCTATATGGCGACTGACACGACCTCTTCGCGGGCAAGCCCGCTCCCACAGGGTTTGCGGTGACTAGCTGTCTTCTTCTATATCCAGCAACAGATTCTCCAATGCCTCGCGGTAGGCGCCGGGGTCTTTCCACATCCCGCGTTGTTGCGCCTCGAGCATGCGTTCAGTCATGTCGCGCAAGGCATGGGGATTGTGTTCACGGACAAAATCCCGGGTGTCAGGGTCGAGCAAATAGGCGTCGGCCAGCAACGCGTACTGGTGATCGTCGATCAACTGCGTGGTGGCATCGAAGGCGAACAGATTATCGACGGTCGCGGCCATTTCAAACGCACCTTTGTAGCCGTGGCGCTTTACCCCATCGAGCCACTTCGGATTGGCTGCCCGGGAACGGATGACCCGGTTCAGCTCTTCCTTCAAGGTGCGAATCTTCGGCAGGTCCGGCTGACTGTGATCGCCATGATAACTGGCTGCCGCCTCGCCTTTCAGGCTTTCCACCGCCGCGAGCATACCGCCCTGGAACTGGTAGTAATCGTTGGAGTCGAGCAAATCGTGCTCGCGGTTATCCTGGTTTTGCAGCACCGCCTGCACCTGGCTCAGGCGCTGGCTGAACTGTTCTCGTGCGGCGGTGCCTTCGTCGGAACCGCCGTAAGCGTAGCCGCCCCAGTTGAGGTAAACCTCGGCCAGGTCCTCGCGGGTTTGCCACAGGCGACCGTCGATGGCGCCCTGCACGCCTGCGCCGTAGGCCCCGGGCTTGGCCCCGAAAATCCGCCAGCCGGCCTGACGTCGCGCAGCGTCTTCATCCAGCCCGGCCTGCAACAAGGCTGCACGCTCGGCACGCACCTTGGCCGCCAACGGATTGAGGTCGTCCGGCTCATCCAGGTCGGCCACCGCTTGCACCGCCGCGTCAAACAGGCGGATCAGATTGGCAAAGGCATCGCGGAAGAAACCGGACACGCGCAAGGTCACGTCGACCCGAGGACGGTCGAGCAGACTCAACGGCAGAATCTCGAAATCATCGACCCGCTGGCTGCCGGTGGCCCAGACCGGGCGCACACCCATCAACGCCATGGCTTGGGCAATGTCATCGCCGCCGGTGCGCATGGTCGCGGTGCCCCACACCGAGAGGCCGAGCTGGCGCAGATGATCGCCGTGGTCCTGCAGGTGCCGCTCCAGAATCAGGTTGGCCGACTGGAAACCGATGCGCCACGCCGTGGTGGTCGGCAAATTGCGCACATCCACCGAGTAAAAGTTACGCCCGGTGGGCAGCACGTCCAGGCGACCGCGACTCGGCGCACCGCTGGGGCCGGCCGGGACGAAGCGACCGCTGAGGGCGTCGAGCAGACCGCGCATTTCCGCTGGGCCGCAGGCGTCCAGGCGCGGGGCAACCACTTCGCGAAGGCTATCGATTATGGCACTCACTTCAGCCCAACCTGCCTCCTGTGGGAGCGGGCTTGCTCGCGAAAGCGGTGGGTCAATCGACATCAATGTTGAATGGTCCACCGATTCGCGAGTAAGCCCGCTCCCACAGGGGTCATTCAACACGCCCGAAATCAACTGCGCTGCATACAGTTCCAGGCGCTCGCGGGTATCACCCGCCGTGCGCCAAATCTCGTCACTGATAAGCAAAAGAGACTCGGGACGCGGTCCGGTCCATGGCTCGGCCAGCGCACAATCCAGTGGGTCAAACCCCAACGCAAACGCCTTGGCCAACGCCCGCAGCAGACTCGATTGCGCTCCTCGGCCATCGCCCCGTGGAATGCGCAACAACGCCAGCAAGGTGTCGATACGCAAACGCCCGGTGGGCGATTCGCCGAACACATGCAGGCCGTCGCGGATCTGCGACTCTTTCAAATCGCACAGGTACGTGTCGAGTCGCGGCAACCAGATCGCTGCGTCGGCATCGCTGTCGAGTTGCTCGTCCAGTTGCAGTTCACGGTCGATGTGCGAGTCACGCACCAGTTGCAGGATGTCGCGCTGCAACTCGCGCGCGCGACGCGGATCGAGCAACTGCGCTTCGTAATACTCGTCGGCCAACAGTTCGAGGTTGCGCAGCGGGCCATAGGTTTCGGCGCGGGTCAGCGGTGGCATCAGGTGATCGATGATCACCGCCTGGGTGCGCCGCTTGGCCTGGGCACCCTCGCCCGGGTCATTGACGATGAACGGATAGATGTTCGGCAGCGGCCCGAGCAGCGCATCCGGCCAGCAGTTTTCAGACAGCCCCACGCCCTTGCCCGGCAGCCATTCGAGATTGCCGTGCTTGCCGACGTGGATCACGCCATGGGCGCCATAGGTGTGGCGCAGCCAGAAGTAAAACGCCAGGTAGCCGTGGGGCGGAACCAGGTCCGGGTCGTGATACACCGCGCTCGGATCGACCTGATAACCCCGCGCCGGTTGAATGCCGACGAAGGTCAGGCCAAAGCGCAGGCCGGCGATCATCATCCGTGCGCTGCGGCACATCGGGTCGTTTTCCGGCGCGCCCCAACGTTCGAGCACCGCCGCACGATTGGCTTCGGGCAGGGCATTGAACATCGCCAGATAGTCGTCCATTGCCAGGCTTTGCTGGCACGGACGCAGGTCGAGGGTATCGAGATCGTTGCTGACACCGCCCAGCAACTGCTGGATCAGCGCGGTGCCACTGTCCGGCAATTCGGCCGGCAACGGATAACCTTCGGCATGCAGCGCCCGCAGGATATTCAGTGCGGCGGCCGGAGTGTCGAGGCCGACGCCATTGCCAATGCGCCCGTCGCGAGTCGGGTAATTGGCGAGAATCAAGGCGATGCGTTTTTCGGCGTTTGGCACCCGCGCCAGTTCGACCCAGCGTCGCGCCAGTTCGGCAACGAAGTCCATGCGCTCCGGTTGCGGCCGGTAGCAGACCACATCCGACTGGCTGCGCTCACTGCGCCACGCCAGGTCCTTGAAGCTGATCGGACGGCTGATGATGCGCCCGTCCAGCTCCGGCAAGGCAATGTGCATCGCCAGATCACGCGGGCCAAGCCCCTGTTCACTGGCGCGCCAACCCGGTTCGTTGTCCTGGGCACAAATCGCCTGGATCACTGGAATATTGCGACGGAACGGCCGCAGATGCGGCGCTTCGGGGCTGGACTGGGCGAAACCCGTAGTGTTCAGGATCACCGAGACGCCGGCTTCATCCAGCCAATCCTCGACCGCGCCCAGGCAGCCGGGCTCTTTCAAACTGGCCAGCGCAATCGGCACCGGATTCAACCCCGCTGCCTGCAAGCGTTGGCAGAAAACATCGATGAAAGCGGTGTTCGCCGCCTGCAAATGCGAACGGTAAAACAGCACCGCCGCCACCGGTTGATCGGCGTGCCAGTCGGCCTGCCAGTCGCTCAGTGCGGCAGAATGTTTGTGCGGGTGGTAAATCGCCGTGCGCGGCAGGGTTTGCGGCTCACCCCAGGTGTAATCGCGTGCCAGCCAACGGTTGGCCAGGCAGCGGAAGAAATCCAGGGCGTTGCCCATGCCACCTTGACGCAGAAACTGCCAGAGCCGGTCGCGGTCCAAGGCGCCGACGGTGCTCAGGTCACTGAGCTCCGGGTCCGGGCGGTCATCGCCCGGCACCAGAATCACCTGCACGCCGCGCTGGGACAGTTCGACCAGACGCTCGATGCCGTAACGCCAATAGGCGATGCCGCCGTGCAGCGAAATCAGGATCACCCTGGCGTGACGCAGCACTTCATCGACGTACAAATCGACCGAGGCATGGTTCTGCACCTGCATCGGGTTGGCCAGGCGCACGCTCGGGTAATCCTCGGGCAACTGCTGCGCCGCCTCGGCGAGCAGCGCCAGGCTGGAGTCGCCGCTGCACAGGACCACCAGCTCGGCGGGGGTTTGTCCAAGGTCGGCGATGTTGTCATCCGACACGAAACCGCCGGGCTGGGTCCTGAGCAGGTGCATGGGTTACACGCTGAGCGCAGCGCGCAATTGCGCTTCAAGTACGGCGGCGTCCAGTTCCTGGCCGATCAGCACCAGACGGGTGATGCGCGCCTCTTCGGCCCCCCACTGGCGGTCGAAGTGCTTGTCGAAACGCGTGCCCACGCCCTGGATCAGCAGGCGCATCGGTTTGTTCGGGACGGCGGCGAAACCTTTGACGCGCAGGATGCCGTGCTGGACCACCAGTTGCGTCAGCGCGTCCATCAGCAGGCTTTCGTCGGCTTGCGGCAGTTCGATGGAGATCGAATCGAAGGCGTCGTGATCGTGGTCGTCATGATCATCGTCGCCATCGTGATGATGGTCGTGGTGACTGTGGCGGCTGTCGATGTGTTCTTCGGAGCCGGCACCCAGGCCAATCAGCACGTCCAGCGGCAGGCGACCGCTGCTGGCTTCGATGATTTTCACCGCTGGCGGCAACTCTTCGGCGACTTCCAGGCGCACGCGGGCCAGGTCGGCCGGGTTGATCAGGTCGGATTTGTTGAGAATCACCAGGTCGGCGCTGGCCAGTTGGTCGGCAAACAGCTCGTGCAATGGCGATTCGTGGTCCAGGTTCGGGTCGAGTTTGCGCTGGGCATCGACCTGGTCCGGGAAGGCGGCAAAGGTACCGGCGGCCACGGCCGGGCTGTCGACCACGGTGATCACCGCGTCAACGGTGCAGGCACTGCGGATTTCCGGCCACTGGAAAGCCTGGACCAGCGGTTTTGGCAGGGCCAGGCCCGACGTTTCGATGAGGATGTGGTCGAGATCGCCGCGACGAGCCACCAGTTCGCGCATCACCGGGAAAAATTCTTCCTGGACGGTGCAGCACAGGCAGCCGTTGGCCAGTTCATACACACGGCCGCTGGCTTCTTCTTCGGTGCAACCGATGGAGCACTGCTTGAGGATTTCGCCGTCGATGCCCAGCTCGCCAAATTCGTTGACGATTACCGCGATGCGGCGACCCTGGGCGTTGTCGAGCATGTGCCGCAGCAGCGTGGTTTTACCCGAGCCGAGGAAGCCGGTGACGATGGTGACGGGAAGTTTGGCCAGTGTTTTCATCGGATGCCCTATGGCTAGGTGGCGGGCATACGGGACGACGACCGGCAACGCAGATGCGCGTGCCTGAAGAGTTCGCCACCGGATCACCCCGCCCGGTTGAATTTGAGAATCTGTGTCGAGGCAGGTCTCCTGGCTGACGGCGTGCCGGCCTTGGGCCTGGCATTCGCTGCGCCTTCCCGCCGGCCTCATGGATTGAGCCTGCAGTGGCGTGGCAACGAACATCACCGTTCACAGTTGCGGGGGCAGCCGCGGCATTGACCGCGTTCCCTTCTTAGCTTCGACAAACGCCGAAGAACCTCGAAAGCGCAAGGCTACGCATGGTATTGGGGCGGGTCAATGTTCACGTGACTTCTGCGGTGTGCCCTTCGCGAGCAAGTCGGATCGCCGCACCGCCGCTCCCACATTTGATCGGGTTCTTTCAGAGGAAAAGGGTCAAGTGTGGGAGCGGGCTTGCTCGCGAAGAAAGCGACTCGGTTTCCAGTTGAGAACCCTTGCCAATTGACGCCCAACCCTCGCCCATGCTCTCCTACGCATCTTGTTACGGGTGCCCTTCACAGGGTGAAACGGGAAACCGGTGAATCATGTGCTTTACTCTAAAGCCATGTCAGTCCGGTGCTGCCCCCGCAACGGTAAGCGAGCGAAGCATCAGATCCACTGTGCCATTACGGCATGGGAAGGTGATGTTTTCAGGTTCAGGCCCAGGCCTTTGCCCCTCGTGAGCCCGGAGACCGGCCCGCAACATAAAGTGACCATAACGATCACTGAAACAACAAACCCGCGGTGGGCGGGCGCTGTTTGAAACCCTGCGCGCCTGGTCGTGCAGGGTTTTGCATGCGCTCTTGATTCCCCGCTGACAGACCAGAGGGAAACGCCATGTCGATCATCAGCAGCACCGGCCACACTACAGCCAGCACCACTTCTACCCTGACTCAACGTCTGACCGCCGCCGTCTGCGCGTCGATCCTGGGCGCGTGCCTTGTGTATTTCGCCGGTTTCTCGCACATCGAAGCGGTGCACAATGCCGCCCACGATACCCGTCACAGCTCCGCGTTCCCGTGCCATTGAGACCTGCTGACATGATCAAGCGTATTGCGCAAACCGCAGGTTTCACCGGGCTGCTGGCCGCCCTGTTGCTGACCCTGCTGCAAAGTTTCTGGGTCGCGCCCCTGATTCTGCAGGCCGAAACCTACGAAAAAGCCGAACCGGCTGCCGTTGAAATGCATGAACACGCCGATGGCGCGATGGCTGCCCATACCCACGACGCCGAAGCCTGGGAGCCGGAAGACGGCTGGCAGCGCGTGCTGTCGACCACTGGCGGCAACCTGGTGGTGGCCGTCGGTTTCGCCCTGATGCTGGCCGGCCTGTACACCTTGCGTGCGCCGACCAAAACTTCCCAGGGCCTGCTCTGGGGCCTGGCCGGCTATGCGACCTTCGTGCTCGCGCCAACCCTCGGCCTGCCACCTGAACTGCCAGGCACGGCCGCCGCCGATCTGGCACAACGGCAACTGTGGTGGATCGGTACCGCCGCCTCTACCGCCGTCGGTATCGCGCTGATCGTGTTCAGCCGTCACTGGCTGATGAAAGTTCTCGGTGCGGCAATCCTTGCCGTTCCCCATGTGATTGGCGCACCACAACCGCAAGTGCATTCGATGCTCGCTCCGGAGGCGCTGGAAACCCAATTCAAAATCGCTTCGCAACTGACCAACGTGGCGTTCTGGCTGGCCCTGGGCCTGATCAGCGCCTGGTTGTTCCGTCGCAAAAGCGATGGCCAATACCACGCATGACGGACGTCAGCACCGCGCCGACCCTGGTGGTCGGCCTGGGCTGCCAAAAGGGCTGCCCCGTCAGCACCTTGCTGGCGCTGCTCGACCAGGCACTGGAGGCGCACCAGATTGCGCGCCATGAAATCAAGGCCCTGGCCAGCATCGATTCGAAACGCGACGAACCTGCACTGATCGAACTGGCTCAGCAGCTTGGCCTGGAATTGCTGTACTTCAGCAGCGAACAACTGGCCCCCTATGAGCCGCAACTCAGCCATCAATCGCAAATAGCGTTTGAACGCACCGGTTGCTACGGCGTGGCGGAAAGCGCCGCACTGGCCCTGGCCGAACAACTGGCCCAGGCCCCGGCAAAACTGCTGATTCCCCGACAAAAATATGCCCAGGCAACCCTGGCATTGGCTGGCGCGGCATAAAATCCCCGATAATCCCCGCCTCGATCATGAACATTCTTCATCTGAAGCCCTGTTCAGCCCTTTTTATTCCCACAGGAACCGACGATGACCGTCTACTTCATTGGCGCAGGTCCCGGCGACCCCGAACTGATTACCGTCAAGGGCCAGCGGCTGATTCGCAGTTGCCCGGTGATCATTTATGCCGGCTCGCTGGTGCCAGCCGCGGTACTGGAAGGTCATTGTGCGGAGCAGGTAGTCAACAGCGCCGAACTGCACCTTGAACAGATCATCGACCTGTTCAAGGCCGCCCACGCCAAGGGCCAGGACGTGGCCCGGGTACACTCCGGCGACCCGAGCCTGTATGGCGCCATTGGCGAACAGATTCGTTATCTGCGTGAGTTGGGCATTGGCTTCGAAATCGTCCCGGGCGTGACGGCCACTGCCGCGTGTGCAGCGCTTCTGGGTGCAGAACTGACGCTGCCGGACGTTTCACAGAGCGTGATCCTGACTCGCTACGCCGACAAGACCGCCATGCCACCCGGAGAGGAATTCGCCAGCCTGGCGCAGCACGGCGCGACCATGGCGATTCATTTGGGAGTCAATCACCTGGAGAAGATCGTTGAGGAACTGCTGCCGCATTACGGCGCCGATTGCCCGATTGCGGTGGTTCACCGCGCGAGCTGGCCAGATCAGGACTGGGTGACGGGAACGCTTGAGGACATTGCCGAAAAGGTTGCCGCCAAAGGGTTTCGGCGCACGGCATTGATTCTGGTGGGACGGGTGCTGGGCAGTGATCACTTCAGCGAATCGTCGCTGTATCGCGCGGGGCATGCGCATCTCTACAGACCCTGAAGCACTTGTGGCGAGGGAGCTTGCTCCCGCTGGACCGCGTAGCGGTCCCAACATCAGCCAATGCATTCATCACGGGAAAATGCATCGACTGATTTTGTGATGGCTATGCCATCAAGCGGGAGCAAGCTCCCTCGCCACAGCGCCGTTTTTTTATTTCGCAGCGAACACCTTAGTAGTAGGCGTTTTCTTTCTGCGTGTGGTCGGTCACGTCGCGAACGCCCTTGAGCTCGGGAATACGCTCGAGCAGGGTGCGCTCGATGCCTTCCTTGAGCGTCACGTCGGCCTGGCCGCAGCCCTGGCAACCACCGCCGAACTGCAGGACGGCGATGCCGTCTTCGACTACGTCGATCAGGCTGACCTGACCGCCGTGGCTGGCCAGCCCCGGATTGATCTCGGTTTGCAGGTAGTAGTTGATGCGCTCGTTGACCGGGCTGTCGGCGTTGACCATCGGTACTTTGGCGTTTGGCGCCTTGATGGTCAGTTGGCCGCCCATGCGGTCGGTGGCGTAGTCGACAACGGCATCGTCCAGGAAGGCTTCGCTGAAATGGTCGATGTAGGCGGTGAAGCTTTTCAGCCCCAGCGCGGTGTCTTCGGGTTTTTCTTCGCCCGGCTTGCAGTAGGCAATGCAGGTTTCGGCGTACTGGGTGCCAGGCTGGGTGATGAAGACGCGGATGCCGATGCCCGGGGTGTTCTGCTTGGAGAGCAGATCAGCCAGATAATCGTGGGCGGCGTCGGTAATGGTAATAGCGGTCATGGAAACTCCTCGCAGGCTTGGGCGCAGTTTACGCCAATCGGCGCGCCGGACAAAGTCCCAGTATTTTTGTCGGGAAAGAATTGTGGGAGCGGGCTTGCTCCGGGCGGCGTTCCGACGAAGGCGTCGTGTCAGGCGAATCAACTGCGACTGACACACAGCTTTCGCGAGCAAGCCCGCTCCCACAGGGGGTCTGCGCCTGGTCAGAGGTTCTCGAAGCGATTCATGTCCAGCACGCCCTCTTCCACCGGATCGGTCTCCTGGATGTAGCGGCTCAGGTCATGGAAATAGAACCAGAATTGCGGATGACTACGGCGTATTCCCCAACGTTCGACGATTTTCTCAAAGCTGTCGCTATCCTTGGCGTTCTCCATCGCATCCACAAACGCCGGCACTTGCCCGGCCGGAACGTTGAACATGAAGTTCGGGTAGCTGCTGAGAACGCCCGGGAAAATCGTCAGGGTATCGAGCCCCGGCTGATAGCGCAGCGATTCGCCGAGCAGGAACGCCACGTTGCTGTGGGCCCGGTTGCGCAGCAGGCTGTAGACCTCACGCTTGCCGCTGCCGGTTTCGATGCGCAGCATGGTCGCTTCCGGCAGTTGATCAATCACTTTCAACCCCGCCGCCGGACGCGAAGTCAGGCGGCTCAACACCTGCTCGGCATTTTGCAGGCCAGGATCAATGTTCGGCCGCGAACAGTAGGCGCCATCACAGCGGTTGATCGGGTCGGGCCTGGCATTGAGGTCGCCATAACGGGTCAGCAATTGCATGGCGAAATCGCGCTTGGGATCCTGCGGATCAAGCTTCAGCGCCGTCGGTTTGTCATCGTCGATGGACTCGTAGTCCAGCCACATTTTGAATTTGCCACTGTTCTGATACCAGTCGTCGAGGTAGCCCTCCCGCGAATCGGCGGGCATCAGACGCAGGAAGTTCTGCTCGGCACCGTTACGGATCAGGTCGAAATACAGGCGCGTCTGGGCCTGATGGGACACGTTGCCGAACACATCGAAATTGACTGCCAGTTGATAGTAGGTGCGTTCCAGCAGCGGATAGTCGAACAGCCACATCGTCTGCGGCACTTCGCCGATCAGGCCTTTGGTCACCGAGGCGCTATCGAAGTGGCGAAAGATGCTCAGCAGTGCGTTGTCGTTTCCGGCCCACAGGGTCGACCAGCTCGGTGCGGGCTCGTCGGCGTAACTGTCGCGGCGCAAGGCCTCGTATTCGTTGCGTTTGTCGCGGTAGTCGTGCCACAGGGTCAGGACGCTGCCGACATCATCATTCTGCCCCGGCATCGCCAGCAAGGGCGTGGCTTGCCCGCGATAGTTCGGGTCAGTGATGTAGAGGTCGTGTTCAGGTGCCTGGAACAGCGCCCAGAAGTTATCGCGAATCACGTCCGTGGCGATCTGCCCACGACACACTGGCCCACGGATAAAGGTGCGCACGAAATACTCGGCGTTATCGAGCATGAACTGATAGCGCGCCTGGGCCGGGATCGCTTCGAAGGTGGCAAAGGGGTTGGCCCGGCTCTGCGGCCCATAGCCCGGCAGTGCATTGACCTCCCAGTTGCCGCTGTAGAACAGGGATTTGACCCGCGCCAGCTTCGCCGCACTCAGCGGATAGGTGATGTGGGTCTTGTGCACGATCACGCCCTGCACCGGCCACAGGCGGTAGTAGAACTCCGTGCCCGGATCATCGTTGGGGCGCCGGGTATTGATCAGGTCAATCGGCTGGCCGGTCGGCGTGCGCGAACGCACCCACTGGAAGAAATGCCCGGGTTCACCCTCCTTGAAGTAAAGATGGGCGAGGAACCAGTGCTCATACAGCCAGCGTCCCACCAGGCTTTGCCGGGCGCCCGGCGAATTGAGCAGGTTTTCCCACTGGATCACTTGCTGCGCTTCTTGCGCACTCGGGGCCAGGGCCTGCTGATCGATAGGTGCACCTGCGGCCAGCCAGAGTTGCAGCGTCTGGTACTGCTGGTCGGTCAGGCCGGTCACCGCCAGCGGCATGCCTTCCTTCGGGTGCGAAGCGGCGTAGCCATCGAACTGCGCGGGACTGGCACACATGTTCTCCCGGTTCAGGCCCAGGACGATGTCTTGCGGCAGCCTGGCGTTGGGTTGCAAAGGGGTGTTGTGGCCCAGTTCCAGCATCCGCGCCATCAAGGCGGCCTGGCTGCCCTGGGCATCGAGCACCGAAAAGAAGCCCTTTTGCTGCCAGGCGGCTTTGCCGGAGGCGTCCAGAAACAACCGCGTCGGCGCCACCGCTTTAGTACGGTCACCGTCGTAAACCGGGACTTTCGTTGCGCCGCGTGCCGCCCCTTCGCCGCTACCCAGGTTGAGCTGACAGGCGGCGTCGTTGCAGGCGTGGCAGGCCACGCACTTTTCAGTGAAGATCGGTTGAATGTCTCGACTGTAGGAAATGGCAGAGGAGTTCGCCGGACTTTGCGCCGCAGCGCCCCAGCTTAAAAGCATCAACACACTGCTGATGACGAAGCGATAAGACATGTCCCTGGTCCTGGATCCTGAAAAAACGCCGCGATTCTACCGATCTGCCACCCCTGACAACATGAACGATATTCATGCAAATCCGAGTAATGCTCTAAAAGCGCACAGGTTTGCTATCATCCCGGCCCTTCGTCATGGTCTTACCGAGTAGTCCAAATGTCCGATCGCAGCGTTCGCCTTCAAGCTCTCAAGCACGCCCTCAAAGAGCGCATCCTGATTCTCGATGGCGGTATGGGCACGATGATCCAGAGCTACAAGCTCGAAGAGCAGGATTACCGTGGCAAACGCTTCGCTGACTGGCCGAGCGATGTCAAAGGCAACAACGACCTGTTGGTACTGACTCGCCCGGACGTGATTGGCGGCATCGAGAAAGCCTACCTCGACGCTGGCGCCGACATTCTGGAAACCAACACCTTCAACGCCACCCAGATCTCCCTGGCCGACTACGGCATGCAGGGCCTGGCGTATGAATTAAACGTAGAAGGCGCTCGCCTGGCACGCAAGGTCGCCGACGCCAAGACCCTGGAAACCCCGGACAAGCCGCGCTTCGTCGCCGGCGTGCTCGGTCCTACCAGTCGCACCTGCTCGTTGTCCCCGGACGTGAACAACCCCGGCTACCGCAACGTGACCTTCGATGAGCTGGTGGAAAACTACACCGAATCCACCAAAGGCCTGATCGAGGGCGGCGCCGACCTGATCCTGATCGAAACCATCTTCGACACCCTCAACGCCAAGGCCGCGATCTTCGCCGTACAGGGCGTGTTCGAAGAACTGGGCGTCGAACTGCCGATCATGATTTCCGGCACCATCACCGACGCTTCGGGCCGCACCCTGTCGGGCCAGACCACCGAAGCCTTCTGGAACTCCGTGGCCCACGCCAAGCCAATCTCCGTTGGCCTGAACTGCGCCCTCGGCGCCAGCGAGTTGCGCCCGTACCTCGAAGAGCTGTCGAACAAGGCAGGCACCCACGTCTCGGCGCACCCGAACGCCGGCCTGCCGAACGAATTCGGCGAGTACGACGAACTGCCGTCGCAAACCGCCAAGGTCATCGAAGAGTTCGCCCAAAGCGGCTTCCTCAACATTGTCGGCGGCTGCTGCGGCACCACGCCGGGCCACATCGAAGCCATCGCCAAGGCCGTGGCCGGCTATGCGCCGCGCCAGATCCCGGACATTCCCAAGGCTTGCCGCCTTTCGGGTCTGGAACCCTTTACCATCGATCGCAGCTCGCTGTTCGTCAACGTCGGCGAGCGCACCAACATCACCGGTTCCGCCAAGTTCGCCCGGCTGATCCGCGAGGACAATTACACCGAAGCCCTGGAAGTCGCCCTGCAGCAGGTCGAGGCCGGCGCCCAGGTGATCGACATCAACATGGACGAAGGGATGCTCGATTCGAAGAAGGCCATGGTGACCTTCCTCAATCTGATTGCCGGCGAACCGGACATCTCCCGCGTACCGATCATGATCGACTCCTCGAAGTGGGAAGTGATCGAAGCCGGCCTGAAATGCATCCAGGGCAAGGGCATTGTCAACTCGATCAGCATGAAAGAAGGCGTGGAGCAGTTCATTCACCACGCCAAACTGTGCAAGCGCTACGGCGCCGCGGTGGTGGTGATGGCCTTCGACGAGGCCGGCCAGGCCGACACCGAAGCGCGCAAGAAGGAAATCTGCAAACGCTCCTACGACATCCTGGTCAACGAAGTGGACTTCCCGCCGGAAGACATCATCTTCGACCCGAACATCTTCGCCGTGGCCACCGGTATCGAAGAGCACAACAATTACGCCGTCGATTTCATCAACGCCTGCGCCTACATCCGCGACGAGCTGCCGTACGCGCTGACCTCCGGTGGCGTGTCCAACGTGTCGTTCTCGTTCCGTGGCAACAACCCGGTGCGTGAGGCGATCCACTCGGTGTTCCTGCTCTACGCCATTCGCGCCGGGCTGACCATGGGTATCGTCAACGCCGGGCAGCTGGAGATCTACGACCAGATCCCGGTGGAACTGCGCGACGCCGTCGAAGACGTGATCCTCAACCGCACCCCGGAAGGCACCGACGCCCTCCTCGCCATCGCCGACAAGTACAAGGGCGACGGCAGCGTCAAGGAAGCCGAGACCGAAGAGTGGCGCAACTGGGACGTCAACAAGCGCCTGGAACATGCGCTGGTCAAAGGCATTACCACCCACATCGTCGAAGACACCGAAGAATCGCGCCTGTCCTTCGCTCGCCCGATCGAGGTGATCGAAGGCCCGCTGATGGCCGGCATGAACATCGTCGGCGACCTGTTCGGCGCCGGCAAAATGTTCCTGCCCCAGGTGGTGAAATCCGCTCGCGTGATGAAGCAGGCCGTGGCGCACCTGATCCCGTTCATCGAACTGGAAAAAGGCGACAAGCCTGAAGCCAAGGGCAAGATCCTCATGGCGACCGTGAAAGGCGACGTGCACGACATCGGCAAGAACATCGTCGGCGTGGTGCTCGGTTGCAACGGCTATGACATCGTCGACCTCGGCGTGATGGTCCCGGCGGAGAAAATCCTCCAGGTGGCCAGGGAGCAGAAGTGCGACATCATCGGCCTGTCCGGCCTGATCACTCCGTCGCTGGATGAGATGGTCCATGTTGCCCGCGAAATGCAGCGCCAGGACTTCCACCTGCCGTTGATGATCGGGGGCGCCACCACCTCCAAGGCGCACACGGCGGTGAAGATCGAGCCCAAGTACAGCAACGACGCGGTGATCTACGTCACCGACGCCTCCCGCGCCGTGGGCGTGGCGACCCAATTGCTGTCCAAGGAACTCAAGGCCGGTTTCGTCGAGAAAACCCGCCAGGACTACATCGAAGTTCGCGAGCGCACCGCCAACCGCAGCGCCCGCACCGAACGCCTGAGCTATGGCGCGGCCATCGCCAAGAAACCACAGTTCGACTGGGCGAGCTACACGCCGGTCAAACCGACCTTCACCGGCACCCGGGTGCTGGACAACATCGACCTCAACGTTCTGGCCGAGTACATCGACTGGACCCCGTTCTTTATCTCCTGGGATCTGGCCGGCAAGTTCCCGCGCATCCTCCAGGACGAAGTGGTCGGTGAAGCCGCCACCTCGCTGTACAAGGATGCCCGGGAAATGCTCACCAAACTGATCGACGAGAAGCTGATCAGCGCCCGCGCGGTGTTCGGTTTCTGGCCGGCCAACCAGGTGCATGACGACGACATCGAACTTTATGGCGATGACGGCAAGCCAATGGCCAAGCTGCACCACTTGCGCCAGCAAATCATCAAGACCGACGGCAAGCCAAACTTCTCCCTGGCCGACTTCGTCGCGCCCAAGGACAGTGAAGTGACCGACTACGTGGGTGGTTTCATCACCACCGCCGGCATCGGCGCCGAAGAAGTGGCCAAGGCCTACCAGGACGCTGGCGACGACTACAACTCGATCATGGTCAAGGCCCTGGCCGACCGCCTGGCCGAGGCGTGCGCCGAGTGGCTGCACCAGCAGGTGCGTAAAGACTATTGGGGCTACGCCAAGGATGAAGTGCTCGATAACGAAGCACTGATCAAGGAGCAATACACCGGCATCCGTCCGGCACCGGGTTATCCGGCCTGCCCGGATCACACCGAAAAAGCCCAGTTGTTCGCCCTGCTCGATCCGCAAGCTCAGGAAATGCGCGCCGGCCGCAGCGGCGTGTTCCTCACCGAACACTACGCCATGTTCCCGGCAGCAGCAGTCAGCGGCTGGTACTTCGCTCACCCGCAGGCGCAGTACTTTGCCGTAGGCAAGGTCGACAAGGACCAGGTGCAGAGCTACACCTCGCGCAAAGGCCAGGAGTTGAGCGTGACCGAACGCTGGCTGGCGCCGAACCTGGGTTACGACAACTAAACGGCTCTATTGGCCACGATATTGTGGCCAACACATACCTCTGTGGGAGCGAGCTTGCTCGCGATGGCGGACTGACAGTCGCATGGATATCGACTGTTACGGCCTCATCGCGAGCAAGCCCGCTCCCACATTTGTTTTGTGCATGCCGTGATTTGTCTATGCTTGCCTCACACACATTCATGGCGAGGGTTTTATGGACGATCCGGCCGACAACAAGCCGCCGAGCTTCTGGCAAATGCTGCACAGCGTCATGGCGGCGGCGTTCGGGGTGCAGAGCGGGAAGAACCGGGCCCGTGATTTCACGCACGGCAAGCCCAGTCATTTCGTGATTCTGGGGGTCCTGTTCACGGTGGTGTTTGCCTTGACGCTGTTCGGCATCGTCAAGCTGGTGCTACTCCTGGCCGGGGTTTGACGCGGCTCAGTGCATCAGGGTTTGCAGGGTGAACGGGTAACGCCAGGACGCGGGACGGCCCTTGGCCGAGAGTTTGTGAAAATCCACACCGAAGTCCTGGGTGGCCCCCATCGCCAGCAGTCGCCTGGCCTGTGCCCGGTCGATCAGTTGCAGCAACGGTATCTGGCGGTCACGGCCGCCGTACTGGCTGATGTCCACGCCTTCATCGTAGTCATGCAATTGCACCAGCGCCCAGCCACCCAGAGTGAAGTGCCCGCCCAGTAACACACTCAGGCGACGGTCCAGCAGTGCCTGCAACGCCGCGGGTGAATTGTTGATCGCGCCGAACAGCACGCCTTTGCCTGGCTCCCCACCGGCCTCGACATACGCCTGCATCACACCGAACGCCATCTCGTCGTTCGCGGCCCAGACCAGCGACGTCTGCGGGTAGCGCTTGAACAACAACCTGGCCTGCTCGTAGGCGCGTTGCCGGGTCCAGCCGCCGTACACCAGTTGGCGCAAACGCACTTCGGGGTGCTCGGCCAAGGCACGCCGCAGGCCTTTCTCGCGATATTGCGCGGACGGGGTGACCTTCAAACCGGAAAAGGCCAGCAGTTCAATCGTCTGGCCGGGGGCCACCGGGCCGTGCTGCCGGATCAGTTCCTTGAGCATCAGGTAGCCGCCCTCCTCGTCATTGGGCACCAGGCTGCCGAGCAAATCGGGATATTTGTCAGGCCGCGCGCCAATCAGTTTCATCTGATCCGCCGTCAGGGCATTGTTGACCATGAACAGCTTCACCCCGCTGCCTTTGGCCAGCCGCAGGACCTCGGGGGCGATGTATTGCTCGTTGACGAAGACCAGGTAGTCGGGACGATGGTCGCCCTGAAGGGCTTCACGAGCCTGGCGGATGGTGTTTTCGGAGACGCGGTCGGAATACTGGATACGCAGGTCCATCCCCAGGTCCGTCGCCGCAGCCTGCATGAACTGCGAGTAACTCGCCCAGAACGCTTCCGTTGGGGTTCCCGGATTCAGGAACAGCACTGACGCCGCTTGGGCACAAGGTCCCACGACCATGCCCAGCGTCAGCAATACGCCATACAGAAACTTCAACATTGGTCGTCCGAGCCCCCGGAAATTCGCCGCGCATTATAGCCAGCGAAGGTCCGTAAAACGGCGATTTTTCCGGTTTTTGTCAGACAATCGTCGGAACCGGGCCCGGACGGGGTCGTTTATTGGTGGCTGACCCAGAAAACCGCCGTCCCCACGACCAGCATGATCAGGAACAAGATTGCCCAGGCATCTACAGTGCTATCGCTTTTCCGTGCTTTGGTTGGGTTGCTCATTGCATCGCCTCTTGTCGGTTTTATCGGTGATTGCATAAAGACTCGAGCAGAGTAAAGACGACGATTGCCCGCATCACAAACAGGGTCTTTGCCACAACGATTCTCATTAGGCGATTTGGTTCTTTACATATGCTCAAACATCACTTTTACGCATAACTGCAAACTGGTATCTTGCCCCGGCTCCGTAGGGAGTGCGCGGCCGTGCGCGCAGAATTGCCGAGGTTTTATCGGACGCCAGCCAGCCAAAAAACGCCGC
Source organism: Pseudomonas sp. FW305-70 (assembly GCF_058783925.1). Taxonomy (NCBI): domain Bacteria; kingdom Pseudomonadati; phylum Pseudomonadota; class Gammaproteobacteria; order Pseudomonadales; family Pseudomonadaceae; genus Pseudomonas; species Pseudomonas sp. FW305-70. The sequence goes on along the minus strand of NZ_JBYSYZ010000008.1, from coordinate 77,171 downwards.
TGTTTCCGACCGGCCCAAGCCTGAGAACAGGACTTATATGTACGTATACGACGAATACGATCAGCGGATCATCGAGGACCGCGTCAAGCAGTTCCGTGATCAGACCCGACGCTATCTGGCAGGCGAGCTGAGCGAAGAAGAATTCCGCCCTCTGCGCCTGCAAAATGGCCTTTATATCCAGCGTTTCGCGCCCATGTTGCGAGTCGCGGTGCCTTACGGCCAACTGACTTCGCGGCAAATGCGAATGATGGCCAAAATCGCCCGGGACTACGACAAGGGCTACGCCCACATCAGTACCCGGCAGAACGTGCAGTTCAACTGGCCGGCCGTGGAAGACATTCCGGACATTCTCGCTGAACTGGCCACCGTGCAGATGCACGCGATCCAGACCAGCGGCAACTGCCTGCGCAACGTCACCACCGACCAGTTTGCCGGTGTCGCCGCCGACGAACTGATCGATCCGCGCCCATGGTGCGAGATCGTGCGCCAGTGGACGACTTTCCACCCGGAATTCGCCTACCTTCCGCGCAAGTTCAAGATCGCCGTCAACGGTTCGACTTCCGACCGCGCCGCCATCGAAGTCCATGACATCGGCCTTGAGCCGGTGCACAACGCCGCTGGCGAATTGGGCTTCCGTGTGCTGGTCGGTGGTGGCCTGGGCCGTACGCCGGTGGTGGGTGCATTCATCAATGAGTTCCTGCCGTGGCAAGACCTGTTGAGCTACCTCGACGCCATCCTGCGGGTCTACAACCGCTATGGCCGTCGCGACAACAAGTACAAGGCGCGGATCAAGATCCTGGTGAAAGCGCTGACGCCTGAAGTCTTCGCACAGAAAGTCGACGCGGAAATGGAGCACCTGCGCGGTGGCCAGACCACGCTGACCGAAGCCGAAGTGCAGCGCGTCGCCAAACATTTCGTCGACCCGGACTACAAGGCGCTGGACAACCAGTGCGCCGCCCTGGCCGAGCTCGACCTGCAGCACCCGGGCTTCGCCCGCTGGCGCGCACGCAACACCCTGGCCCACAAGAAACCGGGCTACGTGGCCGTGACCTTGTCCCTCAAGCCTACCGGCGTTGCACCGGGCGACATCACCGACAAACAGCTCGACGCCGTGGCCGACCTGGCCGAGCGTTACAGCTTCGGTCAACTGCGTACCTCCCACGAGCAGAACATCATTCTGGCCGACGTCGAGCAGGACAAGCTGTTCGTCCTGTGGGGCGAGCTGCGCGAGCAAGGCTTCGCCACGCCGAACATCGGCTTGCTGACCGACATCATCTGCTGCCCGGGTGGCGACTTCTGCTCCCTGGCCAATGCCAAGTCGATCCCGATCGCCGAATCGATCCAGCGCCGTTTCGACGACCTGGACTATCTGTTCGACATCGGCGAGCTGGACCTGAACATCTCCGGTTGCATGAACGCTTGCGGCCACCACCACGTGGGCCACATCGGCATCCTCGGGGTGGACAAGAAAGGCGAAGAGTTCTATCAGGTTTCCCTCGGCGGCAGCGCCAGCCGTGACGCCAGCCTGGGCAAGATCCTCGGCCCGTCCTTTGCCCAGGAAGCCATGCCTGACGTGATCGAAAAGCTGATCGACGTGTACATCGAACAACGTACCGAAGACGAACGCTTCATCGACACCTATCAGCGTATTGGTATCGACCTCTTCAAGGAGCGTGTCTATGCAGCGAATCATTAAGAACAACGAGGTCGTCGACGAGACCTGGCACCTGCTGCCCAAGGACTTCAGCATCGACGAGATCACCAACTGCGACGACTACATCGTGCCGTTGCAGTTGTGGCGCGAACACAGCCGTATGCTCATGGCCCGCGACGGCGGCCTGGGCATCTGGCTTGACGCCGATGAAGAAGCCGAGGAAATCGGTGAAGACGTCGCGCAGTTCCAGGTCATTGCCCTGAACTTCCCGGCATTCACCGATGGCCGCAACTACTCCAACGCCCGCCTGCTGCGTGACCGTTACGGTTTCAAGGGCGAATTGCGGGCCATTGGTGACGTGCTGCGTGACCAGCTGTTCTACATGCATCGCTGTGGTTTCGACGCGTTTGCCATTCGCCCCGACAAGGATCCGCACGAAGCCCTTGAAGGTCTCAAGGACTTCTCGGTGAGCTATCAGGCCGCGACCGACGAACCGCTGCCGCTGTTCCGTCGCCGCTGACCGTCACCCCTTGAGCTCCGACCCCGGGGTTCAAGGGGGTTTACCCTTCGCGCTAGAACACCGGATGTTCCACCAGCGGAATCGGCCGCCCCATGGCGACCCAGTCACGATATAGCCGGACTCGTTCTTCCAGCACCACGAACATCCTGAACGGGTTTTCTGCATCGCCAACCCGCGTTTCGATACTCTGACGCAACCAGCCCCACAACTCCTCTGACGTATCCGCTGCGTGCAGCAAGCGCCACACACGCGCCTGCAGCGACAGATAGCCGACCTGGAAATCCGCCGTCAGGCGCAATCCATCCATGACCCGAAGCAACGCACTGCCCGATGGCTTGACGGCCAGTCGTTGCCAGATCTGTTGCCGCGCTTCGCGCACACTTTCGTCGCCCTCCTCCAGCCAGGGTGTCGCACTGCCGTAATCGGCACCCGGTTCACTCAGCCACAAGTTGATGCCGGTACGCTCGCGATGATCGACCAGGCGCAGCAAGGTATCTTCATCCGTCAGCGGATTACCCCACAGTTTCACCCGGTCCCGGGAGACCGCCTGATTCAGTATCGATTGGGGAACCCGGCTGATGCGGTTGCCTCGCAAGTCAAGCGAGGTGAAGTACGGCTGATCGGTGATGCCTATCGGACAACGGCTGATCCCGGTGTTTCTCAGGTTCAATACACGCAACTCATTGAGGCCCAGGACAACGGGCGGGACGGTCAAGGGGTTGTCACTCAGGTCCAGCGTTTGCAAGCTCACCAGATCACCCAATTGTGCAGCCGTGTTCTCCTGAAACTGCAGCAAAGTGGCGCTCAGGTTCAGCGTAGTGAGACGGGTCATTTGCCGAATCGGTGGAGGCAACACACCTTCCAGTACGCCGTCTGCGTTGAGTAGACGCAGGTCGACACGCTCCAGGTTCAGGGAACGCAGGTTCGGAAAACTTTCGAGAAAGGCGCTCAGGCTCTCGCGCTCGACCAGGTGCAGGCCCAGCATCGATAACTCGACGACCTCATTGAAGCGTACGTTCATTGTCGGCAACCGATGGTAGTCCTCGAAAGCCAGGTCCAGCCTGTACCCGGAGAACGCCTCACCCGACATCACTCTATTGATCCGGGGCGCGCATTTTTGCCAGATGCTCATCAGTTCATCGCCCAGCTCGGTTCGAGTTTCACGCTCGTAATCGATCACGGTTTGCAGCAGTTGGACATTGTGCGCCGCCACCTGCCCCAGGGTCATTCCCTGTGCTTCATCATCGCCAACGGACAGAAAATCGATGTCCATGTCATCGGCATCCAGCACGGACTGGTCGATCCACTGACGCAGATCGGCATGCAACTGCTGCATCTGCGCAATCAGGCGATCCACCAGCGCCTGAGCCCCGGCACCCGCTTCATTCAGTAACTCATCCGCCTGGGCATCGGTGAAATCCGGATACAGATCCTTGACCTGCAGACGCATGACTCCGTGGGTCAGCGCTGCGGCCTGTGGCGTGTTCGGGAAGCCGCCACCGCGCAACCCCAAGGCTTCGAAAGGCAACCGCGAATCCATTCGATTCAAGCCCAGTATCAACTCGGAACGGGCCAAGGCATGACCGCCAATGCGCAACCGCAACGCGCTGGCAGCATCCGGCGAGTCAAGCGACATCGCCGTACGTTCCTCCACGGACAAGAGGTCGAGCAGCGCGGTAAACAGGTCCGAACCCTCGCCGTCGCTAGCCGCCACCGCGGTATATCGATAGCGCTCACCGACCTTGATCAAACGCCGGCAATCCGTGGAATCGAGCGGACCGCAGCGGTCCAGGACACGGCCACTGATTGCCCCGTCGAGTACCTCGATGCGCAGGCCTTGCGGCCAGTCGGGCAGGCGATGCAGGGAGTGCAGTGCCAGGACATCAGTTTCGGGGTGCAGGACCGAACGCAAGTACAAGCCTTCATAGGCCCGGTTGAGTCGTACATGCTGTTGGTAGTCCCGCGATTTGTTGTCCAGTCGCTTGAGCAATTGCAGCGCCTCGTCAGCGTCGAAGGGCCGATGGATGTCGACTCCCGAACGGTCGAGGATTTGCTCCACGGCGCCTTTCGGCAATCCTGGGTATTCGCGCTGAAACAGGCGAACCCATTCCTGCTCCGAGTGCTGGAGCGCCTGATAGCGGGTGTTGAACAATCCGGCCCGTGCTTGCGCATCGGTGACGCCTTCGAGTTCCTGATCGAGCTTGAAGCGTATGATGGTATCGGCCAGCAGCGGCGTTGGCGGGCGACCTGCCTGCATCAGGCGCAGCATATCGTCGTCGACCGTGCTGACCCGGGCGATCTGCCCCAATACCTCATCACTGAAGGCAGCATGGGGTGCGCACACCTCACGCAACAGCGCTACGCGGGTCGACACCGGCACCGGAGTCGATCCGGCTACGGGCTTGACCGGCGTTCCGGGATGCGGCTCGCTTGCGGGTTCTCCAGACTCGTTCACGGTTCCGGCGATTTTTTCTTCGCCCTTGAGTGCCACCACGGCCCCGACCAGCGGGAGCGCATTGAGCAAGCCGAACACGGTGCGCGTCACGCCCTCGGAGCGCTGCTCCGGTGTCTTGCCGTTGATGGCCTGATCAAGGCCATAACCGGCGTCGATCAGGCCGGCCAGCACCAGGACGCCCTCGCCTCCCGGAATGAACAATGCCAATGGCCCCAACCTGTTGATCCAGCGCACCAGCGGTTCCACCACCGCGCTCAGGTTGTCGCGATTGACCTGGGCATCGTCACGGATGGTTTTGACGCTGGCCATCGAGGCCTGCTTCATGGTCAGCACCAGTTGCGCGAACGGATCGGTGTCGGAGTGAGCTCGCTCAAGATCGATGTAATCCTGCGGGTCCCAGAAACCGTCGTCGTTGAAGAGCCCGGCGCTCCTTTTCAGCCAGTGTTCGTTCGGGTAAACCGCCATGCCCTCCAGCGCGGTCGACACGCCCGCATGGAAGGTGCCGTCTTCCCGATCGTTCTCGGCAAAATGCGCGAGCAGCGCCTGGCGTGTGGCCGGTACCTGGCCCTGGGCCACGATCCATTGGCGCAGGTGTCGCCAGTCGGTGAATTCATGCAAGGGTGAGGAGTTGCCCGGGATATTCAGCAGGACCTTGCCGCTGTGACGGTGGCAATAACACCAGATATCGTCCGACGTGTAGCGATAGATCGTCAGCCGACCGGCCTCGATCGGCGCGCCGACACGCGTCGGCGCCTGTAGCTGATCGAGGGTCAACGCACTCCACGCCTGCCCCGCTGGCAAGCCGGCGGCCTGCATGGCCAGGGCCAGGCCTTCCTGACTCAAACTGCCCTCCTGCTGTTGCAGGCAGGCGCTCATGATGAAGGCGGCCTTGGCCGAGGTTCTCAAGTCGTAAGGCTGCGCCTGGACGATTCGCTTATCGGAGGGCCAGGTGCGATCAAGGTAAGCCTGATAGCGGGTTTGCAAATCCAGCTCCCACACCCACTGTTTGAACGCCGCCGGCCTGAGGGCAATTTGCGTTGCCGGTCCATACTCCTGGGGCGTGGTCTGGCGATAGATGCCTTCATAGGTATGGTGGTTGCCATTGCCGTGGTCGGCGAACTCATCGACCTGCTCCACGATGCGAATGGACGGGCCGACATCGGGGGGTGTGTACAAGCCAAACACGCTTTCGGCGAAGCGCCCGTCGCTGACGGTCTGGTAGTTCTGCAGCAACGCCTGGACCAGGGTTTGGGTGCTTGCCACCTGACCTTGCTCGATGCCGTCCTGCGGCGGGTGCCCGCGGTAGTGGTAATCAAGAGTGACTAACAGCGCAGTGTGCGGGTCGATGTCTTGCCCCCATTTCTCCCTGATCAACTGCGCACCGAACTGCTCGGGTGATTGCGGTAAGGCCGCGCTCACCACAGATTGCAGTGTTTCGCGCAGCGGCGCAGGCTGGGGATTTAGCGGTGTCTGATGGTCATTCATGTGCATTCCATGGCAACTGTTTTTGGAACACCAACATACCCAGCCGCCGCGTTGCCGAAAGCAGGAACGATCGCCTGACGCCTTCAGAGATTTCGCCGTGCCGTGGAAGACATCGGGCAAGCGTTCGCAGGCAAAAAAAGATTCCCGGGTACCTGTAGGAGCCAGCCTGCTGGCGATGGACTCCAGTGCGCCGCGCTAATCCAGTTCACACGCGTAATCGTTAACGACCATCGCTGGCAAGCCAGCTCCCACAAGGGATCGCGCCCGCGCGGCCTCCAAACAACTGAAAACACCCCACAAAAAAAACCGGGGCAAATGCCCCGGCTGGATGTTTGGCAAAATTTCCTGGCCCGCTACCAGAAACGTTGCTGGGTCAAACGGCTCCACCAACTCAACAGCACGCGATCAACCGAGCCGCTGGCGGCCATGCCGATGCGCTCCGGCAGGCTTTTGCGTTCGGCGTAATGCAAGTGATAGAGCTCGGACTTGCTGGCGCGCTCGGCGAGGTATTCATCGCTGGTCTTGAGTTCGTCGACCAGGTGCTTGTCCAGCGCCGCGACGCCGAGCCAGATTTCGCCGGTGGCCACTTCATCAATCGCCAGTTGCGGACGGTAGCGCGACACGAAGTTCTTGAACAGTTGATGGGTGATGTCCAGGTCTTGCTGGAACTTCTCCCGGCCCTTCTCGGTGTTTTCGCCAAACACGGTCAGGGTGCGTTTGTATTCACCGGCGGTCAGCACTTCGAAGTCGATGTCGTGCTTTTTCAGCAGGCGATTGACGTTGGGCAACTGCGCCACCACGCCAATCGAGCCGAGGATCGCGAACGGTGCGCTGATGATTTTCTGGCCGATGCACGCCATCATGTAGCCACCACTGGCCGCGACCTTGTCGATGCACACGGTCAGGGGCACACCGGCTTCGCGGATACGCGCCAGTTGCGAGGAGGCCAGGCCGTAGCTGTGAACCATGCCGCCGCCGCTTTCCAGGCGCAGGACCACTTCGTCCTTGGGCGTGGCAAGGGTCAGCAAGGCCGTGATTTCGTGGCGCAGGCTTTCAGTGGCCGAAGCCTTGATATCGCCGTTGAAATCGAGCACGAACACCCGGGGTTTGACCTCGGTTTTTTTCTTCTGCTTCTTGTCGGTCTTGGCCTGGGTCTTGCGCAGGGCCTTGAGCTGGTCCTTGTCGAGCAAGGTTTGCTCCAGGCGTTCGCGCAGCTCTTTGTAGAAATCATTGAGCTTGCTGACCTGCAACTGGCCGGACGACTTGCGCCGCCCCTTGCTGCGCAGGGCCGCAAAACTGGCCAGGACCACCAGAATGGCGATCACCAGGGTCACGGTCTTGGCCAGAAAAATGGCGTACTCGGAAAAAAACTCCACGGGGACTCCTCAAACGATGCGCGGCTTGAACGCGCGCGGGATACCTCCAGCATACCCATGCGTCGACCTTGCGACCAGCCGTGAAACCTCTGGCAACGGGCCTGTAACAAGCATTTCAAACAAGCGTATGTTTTTTCATTGACAGCTCACCGCCATCCTCATAACCTCGCCAAACCTTCAACGTACCGGGATGACGCGGACGTGGGCAGTATCTATTTGATTCGACATGGCCAGGCCTCCTTCGGTGCAGACGACTACGACGTCCTGTCGCCGACCGGCATTCGTCAGGCTGAAATCCTTGGCCGGCACCTGGCCGAACTCGGGATCAGCTTCGACCGCTGCCTGGCAGGGGATCTGCGCCGCCAGCAGCACACGGCCAACAGCGCGCTGGAACAATTCGCCGCGGTGGGCCTGCCGGTGCCGCTGCTGGAAACCGACTCCGCCTTCAACGAATTCGACGCCGATGCGGTGATCCGCGCGCTGTTGCCGGCCATGTTGCCGGACGAACCCGAAGCGCTGAACATCTTGCGCAACGCCGCGCAAAACCGTGGTGAGTTCCAACGCATCTTCGCCCTGATCATCGAACGCTGGCTCGCCGGTACCTACGACACACCGGGCCTGGAAAGCTGGCTGGGGTTTGTCGAGCGGGTGCGGGCCGGCTTGCATCGCATTCTCGACCAGGCCGACAACACCCAGAAAATCGCCGTGTTCACGTCCGGCGGCACCATCACCGCCCTGCTCCACCTGATTACCCAAATGCCTGCCCGGCAGGCCTTTGAATTGAACTGGCAAATCGTCAACACCTCGCTCAACCAGCTGAAGTTTCGTGGTCGTGAGGTGTCGCTGGCTTCCTTCAACAGTCATGCGCACCTGCAACTGTTGAAGGCCCCGGAACTCATCACGTTTCGCTGAGTCCGGACTATTGTGACCCTGGCAGTAATCACCCTGCTCTTATTACCCAAGAAAGGATCGAACCATGACCTCCGTAGCAGACGCCGTACAAGCAATGAAAGCCAAGTTCAACCCAGCCGCTGCTGCCGGTCTGGACCTGGTCTTCGGTTTCCGCATCGACGACACCAAGAACTTCTCGCTGATCGTCAAAGACCAGACCTGCGAGCTGCAGGAAGGCGAGAACCCGGACGCCCAGGTGACTCTGGTGATGGACGGCGAAACCCTTGAAGGCATCGTCGACGGTTCGACTGACGGCATGCAAGCGTTCATGGGCGGCAAACTGCGCGCTGAAGGCGACATGATGCTGGCCATGAAACTGTCCGAGCTGTTCCCGTCGTAAGCACCTGGCTCCCGGCCTTCGGGAGCGTGCCTGCTGCAAACGAATCCCGCCCCTAGTGGCGGGATTCGTCGTTTTTGCCTGCCCTGTGGCGAGGGGTATGAGTGGTGCCTGTGAGGTTTGTGCTCTTACAATGCCTCAACCTCCCACACCGGCCACCCCATGGACATCGACCTCGCCCGCACTTTCCTCGAAATCGTCCGCCATGGCAGCCTGGCTGCCGCCGCGCAAAAGCTCCATGTCACCCAGACCGCGATCACCGCTCGGGTGCAGAAACTCGAGAGCCAACTGGGCAGTACCCTGTTCGTGCGCAACCGTGCCGGTGCTCGCCTGACGCCCAACGGTGAAGCATTCGTGGTGTACGCCAACCAACTGGTGCAAACCTGGGACGCCGCGCGGCGTGATCTGCCCTTGCCCGAGGGTTATCGCGATGTGCTGCACATCGGTGGCGAGGTGAGCCTGTGTAACCCGCTGATGCTCGGCTGGGCCGGCGAAATCCGCAAGCACATCCCCAGCCACGCCCTGCGCATGGAAATCCATGACGGAGAAAACCTCCTGCGCCAACTGGAGTTGGGCGTTCTGGATGCTGCGCTGGTGTATCAGCCCGAGTATTGGCCGCGTTTGCAGGTCGAGCAGGTACTCGAAGAAAAACTGATTCTCGTGCGCCTGGCCGACAGGCCCGATCCTTATGTGTACATCGATTGGGGCGCCGAATTCCGGCGTCAGCACGATGCCGCCCTGCCGGAAAAAGCCAAGGCTGCGCTGAGTTTCAATCTCGGTCCGTTGGGCCTGCAATACCTTCTCGAAAACGGCGGTAGTGGTTACTTCCGCACCCGTGTCGTGCAGAGTTATCTCGATAGCGGTGCCCTGGAACGGGTGCCCAAGGCTCCGGAGTTCAGCTACCCGACCTATCTGGTCTACTCCCGCGATCGTGACTCGCCGACGCTGCAACGCGCCTTCGACCTGCTGCGCGAGGTGATCGATTCCGACGAAGACTGGTCGCAACGCTGGGACCCGCTGACTTGAGACCGGTTTGCACCGGATCATGGCCGTTGTGTCCTCAAGGTTCGCCCCGCCAGAACAGCGCAATCGACTAATCTGCAGGAGATAACAATAACGACAGGTGATTGCAGTGAGGCAGACCACCGAAGGGTTCCGCAGCCGCTACCGCGCCGCCATTCATCCGCTCTACAACCCTTGGCTGCACGGCGCTTTTGTCCTGTTGTTCGGGGCGCTGGCGATCAGCGCCTTCTGGAGCAACGTGCATCAGGTACAGCCGGCTCAATGGCTTGCGGTGCCCGTCACGCTGCTAGTGTTCAACCTCGGCGTGTACATGGTGCATCGCCACCTGGGGCATCATAAAAAACGCTTCGCCCGGCTGTTTTATACCCGTCACGCCGGCGATCACCACAGTTTTTTCACCCCAGGCCACATGACCTACGACAGCGCCCGCGACTGGCGGGTGATCCTGTTTCCGGCCTGGCTGATCGTACTGCACACGCTCGCCGTGGCCCTGCCCCTCTGGTGGCTGCTCAAGCACATCGATACCAACGTCGCCGGACTGGTCGGCGGCGTTCTTGTACTCGGCTACCTGGCTTATGAAGTGTTCCATGCCTGCGAGCATCTGCCGTCGCGCAACCCGGTCACACGGCTGCCGTGGATCCGCCAGATGCGCCGGCTGCACGAACTGCACCACCGCCGCGAACTGATGCAGGAGCGCAATTTCAACATCGTTTTCCCGCTGATGGACTACCTGTTCGGCACCCTCTATTGGGAGCCGGAGCCCGTGCCGCTCAACCCGACGAGAACGCCCATGACCCGCATGCAGCATCAGATTGTCATTGCCGGACACCCGATTGATGTATTGGCCTACGCCAGCACCGTGACCCTTTGGCCGCAATGGCACCCGTCGTCGCTGCACATCGATGGGCCCAAAGGTCCATTGCAAGCCGGCGCACGTTTCGAGGAGGACATCCGCGCCGGCGGTCGTGAAGGACACTTGCGCTGGGAAGTGGCGCAGTACCTGCCCGGCCAGCGCTGGAGCGCGCGTGCCCAGGGTGACCATGGCCTGTCGCTGGTGGTCACCTACGAATGCGAAGCCCTGGGCAAGGACACACGTTTCGTCCGCACCCTGGAGTACCAATTCAGCGGCCTGGCGATGCGGCTTGCCAACCGGTTGTTGCTCAAGCGGCGCATCGACCGGGAATCGGCGGCGTCGATGCAAGCGTTGCGCGAGATGGCGCAGAAATACCTGGTGGCAACCGGAGTCAACGCGTGAGCAGAATCCTCAAATGCCTGCTGCTGGTCTTTGTCGTCATCGGCGCCTTCCTGCTGCTGATGCCGACCAAGGTGCGACCGGTGGCCTGGACGCCACAACCCGCGCCGTCCCTCTCCAGCGGAGTCTACGCCGACAATCAGCGCCTCAAAGGCATGGAGCGCGTCGGTGCCGCCGACATCGACGGGCCGGAAGCCCTGTTGCTGGAAAACGACACGCTCATCACCGGCCTGCACGACGGGCGCCTGATCCGCACCAGCCTGGATGGCAAGACCACCAAAGTCCTGGCCGACACCGGTGGCCGGCCACTGGGCCTGGCCCGGCATCCCAATGGCCTGCTGGTGATCGCCGATGCCGTCAAGGGTTTGTTGTCCCTCGACGCCCAGGGTCGCCTGGTGGCCTTGACCACAGAGGCCGGCGGCGTTCCCTTCGGTTTTACCGATGATGTGGTCATCGACAAACCCGGTCACTACGCTTATTTCAGCGATGCTTCGAGCCGCTTCGGTTATGGCCACGACGGTGAGGCCGTGCTCGAACACGGTGGTGACGGTCGATTGCTGCGCTACGACTTCCAGACCGGCAAAACGTCGGTTGTGCTGGACAAGCTGGAGTTTGCCAACGGCGTGGCCCTGGGACCGGACGATGCCTACGTGCTGGTCAATGAAACCGGCGCCTACCGCATCAGCCGCTATTGGCTCAGCGGCCCCAAGGCCGGCACCCAAGACCTGTTCATCGACAACCTGCCGGGCCTGCCGGACAACCTGTCGTTCAATGGTCACGACCGGTTCTGGGTGGCATTGTATGCCCCTCGAAATGCCCTGCTCGACGGCACGGCGGCGCATCCGTTCGTGCGCAAGATGATCGTGCGAGCCATGACCGTCCTGCCCAAACCGGTGGAAAAGCGCGGGTTCGCCCTGGGCCTGGACCTTGAAGGCAAGGTGATCGCCAACCTGCAGGACGCCAGCACCGACAACTACTCACCGATCACCACGGTGCGCGAGTATGGGGACTGGTTGTATTTCGGTTCACTGAAGGCACAGAACATGGCGCGGTTGCCTTTGAGCAAGGCGTTGCAATAAACAGTGCACCGGTCTGAATTCACCGTAGAACCCCTGTGGGAGCGGGCTTGCTCGCGAAGGCGTCAGCACATTCAACATCGACATTGACTGGCAGGCCCCATTCGCGAGCAAGCCCGCTCCCACAGGGGACAGCGTTCAGTTCACCGGGATATTCGGGCCGGGTCGTGAGGCACCTCGTTGAGAGCCGTAATATCGGTCTCTGAGCATTCGAGGTGCCGGTTCTGGTGGTCCTTCCAACTTTCCAGTCACCGATCGTCGGTGTCAGGCACGCTGGATCAGGACCGTAACTGGAGTTGTTTGACGATCTTGTCCTTGACCTCCAAGCGCTTCGCCTTGAGCTTCGTCACCGCATCATCGCTGGATTTGGCTTCCTCCGCTTTCACCACTTCGGCATCAGCCAGGGAATACTTGTTGATCAGTGAATCCAGTAACGGATCCTTGGTGCGTTTCTGCTGGATTTCTTCCTTTGTGCAACTCAGATCCTGAAAAAGGTCATGGGGCACCGGCATGGAACACCTCCGTTTGTTAATCGGTAGCAAACGCCGACTGATTGCGTTCACCAACTATCAGAATGGCCTCGGTTGGCCCGTTCTGTCGACCATCTGTCAGACCAGCGGTGCCCGTTCGTCGTCCTGTCGCAAATGCGATAAAACCTTTGTCTGCACCGCCGCCTCCACCGGTTAACGATCACTCGATCACCTTTGAAAACCTGTGTGGAGAATCACCGATGGACAGACTCAACGTGCGTTACCTGGCCCTCATAGCTGACTGACGCTGCGCCGCGCCATCGCTGGCCTTGTCACCCGTTAAGAACGGTCCGCACCATTTGCGTCAACGCTTCAGGACTGTAGGGTTTGCTGAGCAAATGAGTATCCGGACTAAGCTGGTGATTGCGCGAGATGATGTCGCGGGTATGCCCCGAAGTGAACAGCACCGCCACCGGCGGCTCCTGCACCTTCGCCCAGGCCGCCAGGTCCGAACTCTTGATCAGGCCGGGCATGACCACGTCGGTGAATATCAGGTCCACCGACACCCCTTCCAGCAACATTTGCATGGCAGCGTCTGCGTTGGTGGCCGTGAGGACTTGATAGCCCTCCTCGCACAACAACTCCACCGCCGACACTCTCACGGCCTCATTGTCCTCGACCACCAGGATGCGTTCGTGCCCACCCCGTTGCGGCATATCGGGGCCCGGCGTTTCACTGGGTACCGCGCGCAAGGTGCGCGGAAAGTACAACTGCACCCGGGTCCCCCGCCCCACGTCACTGGCGATTTCGATATGACCGCCACTCTGTTTGACGAAGCCAAACACCATGCTCAAACCCAAACCGGTGCCCTGTCCATCGGCCTTGGTGGTGAAGAATGGCTCGAACACCTGGGCCAGCACCTGCGGCGGCATGCCGACACCGGTATCCGTCACGGACACCCGCACATAGTCCCCCGGGGATATGCCCCTACCGGCGCAAAACTTGCGATCGAGGACGATGTTTTCCGCGCACAGGTCAATCCTGCCCTCGCCTTGAAGGGCGTCACGGGCATTGATCGCCAGATTGAGAATGGCGTTTTCCAGTTGGTTGCGATCAACAAACACATTCCATGAATCTTCGGGTGCCGTCATGTGAACCTGAAGGGTTTCACCCAGGGCACGCAGCAACAACTCCGCCAGGCCATCGAAAATCTGCCGCAATGTGAAGACCGCGGGCGACAAGGGTTGGCGGCGGGCGAACGCCAGCAATTGCGAGGACAGCTTGGCACCGCGCTCGACAGCGGCAATCGACGCCGAGACCCGGCGCTGCACATTGGCGTTACCTCGCTCATGGCGCGCCAGCAAGTGCAGGTTGCCGGCGATCACTTGCAACAGGTTGTTGAAGTCATGGGCCACACCGCCGGTGAGGCCGCCGATGGCTTCCAGCTTCTGTGACTGGCGCAATTGTTCTTCCGCCGCCAGCCGCGCCTCGACCTCGTCGGCCACCCGGTGCTCCAGGTTGCGGGTGAACTTGAGCAGGGACTCTTCGGCGGTCTTGCGTTCGTGGATGTCGATCAGCACGCCGGGGAAACGAAACGCCTCGCCCTGTTCATTGAACTCGCAACAGCCACTGGCGAGTACCCAGAGGTAACTGCCGTCGGGGCGCCGGATCCGGTATTCGACGTTATAGGGCTCGCCCGTCTCCACCGACAATTTGACGCGTTCCCGGACCCAGCTGCGGTCATCTGGATGGATGCGGCTTTCTGCGATTTCCTGGGACAGGTTTTCCAGGTCTTGTCCGAGGGGATAGGAAAACGTGCGGGCAAAACGTTCATCGCCCGACAGCACGTTGGCCTTGATGTCCCAGACAAAAGAGCCGAGCAATGCACCGGCGTTCAGCGCCAGGCGCACCCGTTCGTTGTCGGCGCGGTAGGCGTTTTCAGCCGCCTGTCGCCGACGTTCGGAGATCACCCGATCCGTGGTTTCCACCACCATCGCCATGACCCCGGCCGGGCGTCCGTCATCGTCGGCTACCGGGCTGTAGTAGAGGTCCATCCAGACATCTTCCGGAACCCCGTCACGCAGCAGCACCAGTTCTTTGTTGCGATAGGACAAGGTGCCGCCCGCCAGGCAGGTGTCGACCACGTGGCGATTGAATTCGGCGACCTCGGGCCAACCCAGTTCCACGGCGGAGCCGAGCAGGTACGGATGACGCCCACCGGCAAACTTGGAATAAGCGTCGTTATAGATCATGTACCCGGACTGGCCCCAGAGCATCACCATCGGCAGTGGCGAGGCGAGCATCAACTGCACCGCGCTGCTCAGGCTCCTGGACCATGAGTCGAGCGGGCCAAGCTCGGTCTGGCTCCAGTCGAACGCACGAATGCGCCCGGCCATTTCGCCGTTCCACCCGGCACACCCGTGGCTATCCGCTAGAAACTGCATCGGCTGGCTCTATCCCGGTAAATGGCACCCGTTTGTTTCGAGCATGCTGCACGCGATTCGTTTCATAGAGGTATAGCTGATTCTGGCGGGCCACCGGAGATCCCCTGTGGGAGCGGGCTTGCTCGCGAAAGCGGTGTGTCATTCAACATATTCGTCTGCTGATACACCGCTTTCGCGAGCAAGCCCGCTCCCACATTTTGGTCCTCAGTAACCGAGAGACCGTGCACTACACCTCAATCAAATGCTTGAGCGGGTTGTAACTGCTTTTCAGGGTGGCCGCGACATCGAGAATGGCCTTCTCGATGCCATTCAAATGCATGCAGGTCAGCTCGATGGCCGCGCTCTGGTTGCCCGCCTCTATGTACTCGATCAACCGCAGGTGTTCATCGTCGCGACAGGCTTCGTGGCTGTCGTCATCGAGCGCGGCGGCATACAGCGAGGCCCGGGAAATCAGCTTCTGGAACCAGTCGAGCAGCACCGGGTTGTTCAGGCTGCGGGCCAGTTTGATGTGGAACTCGCCGAGCAGGTGAATCAGCCGTTCGTGATCACCGCTTTGATGCGCTTCATCTTCCAGCAGCAGGTGATCGCGCAGGTCCTGGGTCACCGCCGTATCCCGGCGACGGCACAGTTCACTGACGATACCGATCTCGACCAGGCGCCGGGTTTCGAACAGCGAGCGGATCTCTTCGTCACTGGGCAATGACACCGATGCACCTTTATTGGGCTCGGTGGTGACCAAGCCATCGGCTTCCAACTGCTTGAGGGCAGCCCGCACAGACGTACGGCTGACGCTGAACAGCTCGGCCAGCGAGGCTTCGCCCAGCTTCATCCCCGGACGCAACGAGCGCTTGCTGATCGCCTCGTAAACCCCTTGGTAGACGCGGTCGACCGTGGTTTCCAGTTTCTTTTCCGTCATTCATCAACTCCTTGCGCCCCGTGCAAACAACCCTGGCGAATGATCAGCCTTTGAAAAAGGGGCTTGCACGAGCAGATTAATCCGGGTATTTCTAAATTGCATCCAGATTTTGCATACAATAATTAGAGGAATGCACCATTATGGGTCATCCAGTTGCAATTGAAGTGCGAAACGTCTCAAAGCGATATTCCGACGACCCCGGGCTGGCGCCAGCCCTCGACAATGTTTCCGTCGACATCGCCGACAACGAATTCTTCACCCTGCTCGGCCCCTCGGGCTGTGGCAAGACCACCCTGCTGCGCACCATTGCCGGCTTCGAGCACGTCAGCGACGGTGAGATCCGCCTCGCGGGCGAGCCGGTCAACGATTTGCCGCCGTTCAAGCGTCGGGTCAACACGGTGTTCCAGAGTTACGCGCTGTTTCCGCACATGAGTGTTGCGCAGAATATCGCCTTCGGCCTCGAGATGCAGGGCCTTGATCGCAAACTGATCCCGCAGCGGGTCGAGGAAATGCTCGCGCTGGTGCAAATGCAGCACCTGGCCAAACGCAAACCGGCCGAACTGTCCGGCGGCCAGCAGCAACGGGTGGCTCTGGCCCGGGCCCTGGCGCCGAAACCGAAAGTGCTGTTGCTCGACGAGCCGCTGTCGGCGCTGGACCTCAAGCTGCGCAAGGAAATGCAGGTCGAACTCAAGCGCGTGCAAAAAGAGGCCGGGATCACCTTCATTTTCGTCACCCACGATCAGGAAGAAGCGCTGACCCTGTCCGATCGCATTGCCGTGATGTCCGCCGGCAAGATCCTGCAAATCGGTACGCCCAACGAAATCTACGAGCGTCCGCAGCATCAGTTCGTCGCGCAATTCATCGGCGACATCAACTTCCTCCCCGGGCACCTCAAGCGCGGCCAGCAGAACGAAAAGCTCTTCGTGCCCAACGGCATGCCCGTGGAAATCCCCTGCCCGGCCCAGGGCTTTGACGGCAGCAAGGTGCAACTGGCGTTCCGCCCCGAACGTTCGCAACTGGTCGAGCCGTCGCAGCCCCATCACCTGCGCGGCGTGATCGAGGCCGTGCTGTACGTCGGCACGGCCACGCTCTATCAGTGCCGATTGAACAACGACATCAAGGTCATGCTGCGCGAGAACAACGAAGGCCTTAACCACGGGCGGGTGGTGGGCGATCGCGTCGCGGTCAACCTGCCGCCCCACGCCTGCCTGCTGATGGAGGCCTGAGATGAGCGTCAGCAGCACTTCCCCGGCCCTCAACCGCGCGCTGTTGCTCAGCCCGGTCGTCCTGACCCTGCTGGCCCTGATCGCCATTCCGCTGGGCATCATGGGCTACATCAGCCTGTTGCCGCGCAACGTCTATGGCGGCGTCGACTGGCAGGCCAACTGGCAATTGCAAAGTTATGTGCAGCTGTTCTTCCAGGAAGGTTTCGACGGCGAACTGGAACTGAACTGGGTCTACGCCCAGGCGTTGCTGCGTTCGGTGTTCCAGGCCGGTGGCACCACGGTCCTGTGCTTCCTGTTCGGCTTTCCGGTGGCGTTGTGGATGTCGAGCCTGACGCCCCGCCGGCGCAACCTGATGGTATTGCTGATCACCATCCCGTTCTGGACCAACCTGCTGATCCGCAACTATGCCTGGCTGATCATCCTGCGCGAACACGGCTGGGTCGCCCAGAGCCTCAACGCGCTGTTCCCCCAGGCCGGTGGCATCACCCTGCTCTACAACGACTTCGCCGTCAGCGTCGGCCTGGTGTACAGCTTCCTGCCGTTCATGATCCTGCCGATCTACTCCACCCTGGAAAAACTCGACTGGCGTCTGGTGGAAGCCGCCTACGACCTGGGCGCCAACCGCTGGCATGCGTTGCGGCGGATCATTTTGCCGCTGTCGATGCCGGGGGTGATTGCCGGTGCCTTGCTGGTGTTCGTGCCGAGCCTGGGTGCCTTCATTACCCCGGCGATCCTCGGTGGCGGCAAGACGCTGATGATCGGCAACCTGATCCAGCAGCAGTTCGGCACCGCGCGCAACTGGCCGCTGGGCAGTTCGCTGTCGTTCCTGCTGCTGGGGATCATGTTGCTGTCCCTGGTGCTCTACGCCCTCTATAGCCGCAATGCCGCCAAGACCCAACGCCCAGGAGCCCAAGCATGATTGCCCTGCACCTGAAGAAACTGCCGCTGACCCGTGAAGTCAGCCTGTTGATGCTGGCCTATCTGTACCTGCCGATCTTCGTGCTGATCGCCTACAGCTTCAACGCCAACCGTTCGGCGACGGTGTGGACCGAGTTCTCGTTTGCCTGGTACGGACGCATCCTGGCCAACCCGTCGATCCAGACCGCGGCGTTGAACTCGATCATCATCGCCAGCATCGCCACGGTCTGCGCCACGGCGATTGCCCTGCTCGCGGCGCTGGCGACGTACCGGCCGTTCTACGGACAGAAAATGGTCGAAGGCGGGATCAACCTGCCGCTGATCCTGCCGGAGATCGTCACGGCCGTCGCCACCCTGCTGCTGTTCATGGCGCTGGGAATCAAGCTCGGTCTGCTGACGGTGATCGTCGCCCACATCGGCTTTTGCATCCCCTTTGCCTACCTGCCGATCCGCGCGCGGCTCAATGACCTGGACAAGAGCCTGCTGGAAGCGGCGAACGACCTGTACGCCAACCCCTGGCAGGTGTTTCGCCGGGTGACCTTGCCGCTGCTGTGGCCGGCGGTGCTGTCCGGTTCGGTGCTGGCGTTCGTGGTCAGCCTCGACGATTTCATCATGACCTTCTTCGTCGCAGGTCCCGGTTCAACCACCTTGCCGGTGTACATCTTCTCGGCGATCAAGGCCGGCGTGACGCCGGAGATCAATGCGATTTCGACCCTGATGCTGGTGATATCCATCGTGCTGGTGGTGCTGGCCTTCTGGCTGGGACAGCGCGGCAAACAACAATGAGCCTGGAGACTTCTTTATGAGCAAGAAAGTGAAAAGCCCCCGTTTTGCTGCTGCCAGTTTCGCCGTTGCCGGTCTGGCCTTGAGTTGCTTCACCGCGTTCGCTGCGTCCAGCGCCCAGGCCGCAGAGCCCAAGGAACTGTTCTTCTACAACTGGACCGATTACTACCCGGTCGACCTGCTGGCCAAGTTCGAAAAGGAGACCGGCATCAAGGTCACCATGGACGGCTACGACAGCAACGAAACCCTGCTGGCCAAATTGCAGGCCGGCGGCGCGGCGTACGACGTGATCGTGCCGTCGCAATCGATCATGCGCACCCTGATCAACCAGGACCTGCTGTTGGAAATCGACGCCTCGGCCCTGCCCAACTTCCAGTACGTCAAGCCGGCGTTCCGCGACCCGAGCTTCGACCCGGGCCGCAAGTTCTCGGCACCGTACCTGTGGGGCACCACCGGGTTCTCCTATGACAGCGCCCGGGTGCCCGGCGGCAAGCTCGACGACTCGTGGAAAGAGTTCTTCGAGCCGCGCAAGGAACTGCAAGGCCAGCTCGCCGCCCTCGACACTTCCAGTAGCGTGATCAACGCCGCCAGCCACTACCTGAATGTCGACGAGTGCAGCGAAAACCCGCAGGACGCCAAGCGCATCCTCGAACTGCTGCAAAAACAGAAACCCTTCCTGAAGATGTACAGCTCGGACAACACCGTCGACCGCATGGCCTCCGGTGAAGTGATCATGATGCAGAACTGGAACGGCTCCACTGCCCGCGCCACCCTGCAGAAGAGCACCATCAAGTACGTGTATCCGAAGGAAGGCCTGGCCATGTTCCAGGACAACTTCGCCGTGCCGAAGAGTGCGCCCCACCCCGGCAACGCGAAGATCTTCATCGACTGGATGATGAAACCGGAAAACGCCGCCGCCGTGTCCAACGCCATCGCCTACGCCAACGGCATCCAGAGCGACAAGCTGATCGACGCCAAATGGCGGGTGATGGATGCCATCAACATGCCCGACGAATTCGCCTCGCGCCTGCGTCCGGAAAAGGAATGCAGCAACAAGGCGCGTGAGCTGCAGGACCGGATCTGGGCCAAGCTCAAGGGCTGATTGTTTGACTTGAAACCGAGTCGCGGCCATCGCGAGCAAGCTCGCTCCCACAAGGGATCTCCAATGTTCACACGGACAATGTGGGAGCGGGCTTGCTCGCGAAGAGGCCGGCCCAGGCACTACAAAATTCAAAGACCTGAATGAGGTTTGTATGACCCAATCCCGCTGGCTGCGCAACGTGCGCCCCTACGGCGCCCCCGCCGAAGACCTGCTGATCGAAAACGGCCGGTTCACCCTGCGTCGCCCGGCCTCGACTACCGAACTGCTCGCCACCGACATCGACGGACAGAACCAGTTGCTCACCCCCGCCCTGGTGGAAAGCCACGTACACCTGGACAAAACCCTCTGGGGCCAGCCCTGGTGTCCCAACAGCGCCGGTCCGACCCTCAAGGACTACATCGCCAACGAACGGCGCATCCTGCGCGAAGTCACCACACCGATTGCGCAACGGGCCGGCGCCCTGCTGGAAAACTGCATCGCCCGCGGCTCGCTGACCATGCGTTGCCACGTCGACATCGATCCGGAATTCGGCCTGAGGCATGTCGAGGCCATGCAGCAACTGCGCGAACAATACCGCGACCTGATCGACCTGCAACTGGTGGTGTTCCCGCAAACCGGCCTGATCAGCCGCCCCGGCACCGCCGAACTGATGCGCGAAGCCATGGCCCTGGGCGTGGAAAACGTCGGTGGCCTGGACCCGTGCGGCATCGACAACGACCCGATTGCCCAACTGGATTTCGTTTTCAAGCTGGCCAGCGAATTTGACCGTGGCGTCGACATTCACCTGCACGACAAGGGTGAGCTGGGTCTGTGGCAGATCGCGCTCATCGCCGACTACACCGAGCGTTTCAGCCGTCAAGGTCGAGTGATGATCAGCCACGCCTATTGCCTCGGCATGCTGCCATGGAGCCTGGTCAAACCGGTGGCCGAGCGCCTGGCGACGCTGGGTATTTCGCTGATGAGCTCGGCCCCGGCCGATTGCGCGGTGCCGCCGTTCCTGGCCCTGCGCGAAGCTGGCGTGAATCTGTGCCTGGGCTCGGACGGCATTCGTGACGCCTGGTCGCCCATGGGCAACGGCGACATGCTGGAGCGCGCGATGCTGCTGGCGTTCCGCTTCGATTTGAACAAGGACGAAGAACTCGCGGCGGCGTTCGAGGCGGCGACCGTCAACGGCGCCCAGGCGCTGGGTTGCGCAGCCAATCGCCTGCAGGTCGGCCAGCCAGCGGACTTCCTGCTGATGCCCGTGCAAACGCTGGGTGAAGCGGTGGTTTCGCGACCGCCGCGTCAAGTCTATCGCGCGGGTCGCTTGATCGCTGCGGGCGGTCGTTTGCTGGAAAGCCGTCTGTGAAGCGCATCGGCTTGCGGGCCAGTTGCGTGGTCGGCTTCGACGGCACGCAGCATGTGCTGTGGCGCGACGGCGAAGTGGTGTTCGAAGGCTCGCGCATCGAGTTTGTCGGGCGCGGTTATCCGGGCCCGGTGGATCAGTGGATCGATTACGGCAACGCGCTGATCGGCCCCGGCTTCATCGACCTGGATGCCCTTGGCGATCTCGACTCCACGGTGCTGACCCTGGACAACGGCGACGAGCGCGACATGGGCCGGATGTGGTCGGCGCAGTATCTGGCGCGTGGATCGCGGGAAAGTTACAGCCCCGAAGAGGAAGTCTTCAAATACCGCTACGCCTTCACGCAACTGATCCGCAACGGCATCACCACGGCCATGCCGATCACCTCGATGTATTACCGCGAGTGGGCCGAGACCTACGACGAATTTGCGGCGGTCGCCGGCGTGGCGGCCGAGTTGGGACTGCGCACTTACCTGGGCCCCTGCTACATGAGCGGCATGAGTTACTGGCGCGCTGATGGCACCCTGGCGCACCACTGGGACGAAGCCCGGGGCCTGGCCGGCCTCGACGCCGCCGAACGGTTTTTCCGGGATTTCGACGGCGCGAACAACGGCCTGATTCGTGGTGCGCTGCTGCCCGATCGCATCCAGACCTGCACCCCGGCGCTGCTGCAACGCACCGCCGCGCTGAGCCGGGAACTGAATGCACCGATGCGCCTGCACTGCTGCCAGGGCCTCGGTGAAGTGGCGATGGTCGAGCAACTGCGCGGCACCTCGCCGTTGGGCTGGTTGCAGCAGCTTGGGCTGCTGACCCCACGCAGCCTGCTGCCCCACGGCATCTACACCCAGGGTGATGACGACCTGCATCGTGTGGTGGATGGCGGCGCGAGTCTGGTGCATTGCCCGGTGGTGTTTGCCCGGGACGGAGAGGCCTTGAATTCGTTTGGCCGCTATCGGGCCAAGGGCGTCAACTTCGCCCTCGGTACCGACACCTGGCCGGCGGACTTGCTCGACAACATGCGCCAGGGCCTGAACATCGCCCGACTGATGGAGGGCGGCAACTCGCTGACCAGCACACTGGATATGTACAACGCCGCAACCCTCGGCGGCGCCAGGGCTCTGGGCCGCGACGATATCGGTCGCCTCGCACCGGGCTGCAAGGCCGATATCACTGTGTTCAATCTGCGCGGGATGCACCTGGGGCCGCTTTTCGATCCGCTGAAGAATCTTGTTCTGGCCGGTCGCGGCGACGACTGCATCGCCAGCTACATCGATGGCCGCTGTGTGATGCAGGACGGCCAGGTCGAGGGCGTCGACTACCCCGCCCTGCAACGTCAGGCCCAACGCCAATTCGAAAAACTGATGCGCAGCCACAGCGACCGGGCCTTCGGCCAACCGGACTGGAAAAGCCTGTTCCAGCCAGCCATCCCGTTCGCCGACGACTACAGCGCCCACACGCCACTGAGCGCGATCGATCCACTTCTTTAGAGATTTCTGCTCATGCAAAGCTTCGATTTCAGCACACTGAGCCCACGGGACAAATACAAGATTCTGATCGGCAGCGTCGTGCCACGACCGATTGCTCTGGTCACCACCGTCGACGGCGAAGGCCGGATCAACGCGGCGCCGTTCAGCTTTTTCAATGCGCTGTCGGCCGATCCGCCCATCCTCGCCCTTGGCGTGGAAAATTACGGCGACCAAAGTCCCAAGGACACCACCCGCAATATCCAGTTCAACCAGGAATTCACCGTGAACATCGTCAGCGACGCCCTGGTGGAGGCCATGAACGTCTGTGCCGTGCCCTTCGCCCCCGGCTTCGACGAACTGACCGCCGCCGGCCTCACCGCCATCCCCGGCACCACGGTCAAATGCCCGCGCATCGGCGAAGCCCCGGTGGCGCTGGAGTGCCGGCGGATGATGGCGCTGTCCATCGGCCAATCCCGGGAGATCATCTTTGGTGAAGTGCTGATGGCGCATGTGCGTGACGAACTGATCGACCCGAAAACCCTGTACATCGATCAGTTGGGGCTGGATGCGATCGGACGCATGGGTGGGCATGGCTATGCGCGAACCCGGGATTATTTCGATCTGCCGACGCGTTCGTTGCAGGCGTGGACGGATGCACCGGGGGGTGGCGAGCGGTTTTGGCCGCTGGCCAAATAGCAGGCATTAACACAAACCCTGTGGGAGCGAGCTTGCTCGCGATAGCGGTCTGTCAGGCAGCGCAGATGTTGACTGTAAAACCGTCATCGCGAGCAAGCTCGCTCCCACAGGTTTGCGGCGTCAGTGAAAATCCCGGCTGCGCACAGTAATGCCATCGAGCAACGCACTCAGATCACTCAAGCGCCCGGCAATCAGATGCCGGACCTCGCCCTCCTTCTCCCAGCGTCCATCGACCTTGAGCAGTTGCGAGCCGACCAACACCTGGCGTTGCCGGTCGGTGAGGTCGCGCCAGACCACCACGTTGACGTTGCCGAACTCGTCCTCAAGGGTGACGAACGTCACGCCGCTGGCGGTGGCCGGGCGTTGCCGGCCGGTGACCAGCCCGGCGACGCTGACCGGCCGACCGTGCTCGACGTCCAGCAGCTCTTTCGAACTGCGGCAGCGCCGCGCCTTCAACTCACCCCGCAACAGGGTCAGCGGATGCGGCCCGAGGGTGGTGCCGACACTGGCGTAATCGGCTTGCAGGTCCTCGCCCACGGTGGGTTTTGGCAACGCCACCGCGTCTTCCTCCTGACGCGGCAGGCCGGCAAACAAACCCAGCTGCTTTTGTACTCCGGCCACTTCCCAGCGTGCCCGGTGGCGGTCGCCGGCCAGGCCACGCAACGCGCCGGCATCGGCCAGTTGCTCCTGGGCGCGGGCATCGAGCCGTGCCCGTTCGCCGAGGTCGGCGATGTCGGCGAACGCGCCTTGCGAACGGGCCGCTTCGATACGTTGGGCATCGTCCTCACGAAAGCCCTTGATCATGCGTAGCCCCAAGCGAATCGCCGGTTGCGCACCGCTGATCGGTTCCAGGCTGCAATCCCAGTCACTGGCGCGCACGTCCACCGGGCGAACCTGCAAATGATGACGCCGAACGTCCTGCAGAATCTGGTCCGGGCTGTAGAACCCCATCGGCCAGCTGTTGATCAGCGCACAGGCGAAGGCCGCCGGTTCGTGGCATTTCAACCAGCAACTGGCGTAAGTCAGCAAGGCAAAGCTGGCGGCGTGGGACTCGGGGAAACCGTAGCTGCCAAAGCCCTTGATCTGCTCGAAGATCTGCGCGGCGAACTCGGCGGTGTAGCCGTTTTTCCTCATGCCGGCGGCCAGCCGCTCCTTGTGCGGTTCGAGCCCGCCATGGCGTTTCCAGGCGGCCATGGAGCGGCGTAGCTGATCGGCCTCGCCGGGGCTGTAGTCGGCGGCGACGATGGCGATCTGCATCACCTGCTCCTGAAACAGCGGCACGCCCAGGGTGCGCTTGAGCACCACTTCCAGTTCCGGCGACGGATACGCCTCCGGTTCTTCCTTGTTCCGTCGCCGCAGATACGGGTGCACCATGCCGCCCTGGATCGGCCCCGGCCGAACGATGGCGACCTCGATCACCAGATCGTAAAACGTCTTGGGCCTGAGCCTCGGCAACATCGACATCTGCGCCCGGGACTCGATCTGGAACACGCCGATGGTGTCGGCCCGACCGATCATTTCGTAGGTGGCCGCATCCTCGGGCGGGATGGTCGCCAGGCTCAGGTCCAGGCCCCGATGCCGGCGCAGCAGATCGAAACATCGACGAATCGCGCTGAGCATGCCCAGCGCCAGGATATCGACCTTGAGCAGGCCCACTGCGTCGAGGTCATCCTTGTCCCACTGGATGATGGTGCGCTCGGCCATGGCGGCGTTTTCCACCGGCACCAGACTGTCCAGCGGCTGCTCGGAAATCACGAAACCGCCGGGGTGCTGGGATAAATGCCGGGGGAAACCGATCAACTGCCCCGTCAGGCTCAACACCCGGTGCAGCACCGGGCTCTGCGGGTCAAAGCCACCTTCACGCAGGCGTTCAACGGGGGGCGTTTCATCGCTCCAGTGACCGCAGCAATCGGCCAGGGCGTTGATCTGGTCCGGCGGCAAACCCAAGGCCTTGGCCACATCCCGTACCGCACCGGCGGCGTGGTAAGTGCTGACCACCGCCGTCAGCGCGGCGCGGGCCCGGCCATAACGCTGGAACACGTACTGCAAGACTTCTTCGCGGCGTTCATGTTCGAAATCGACGTCGATGTCCGGCGGTTCGTTACGTTCCCTGGACAGAAAGCGTTCGAACAGCAACGTGGTGCGATCCGGATCGATTTCGGTGATCCCCAGGGCGAAGCACACTGCCGAGTTGGCGGCAGAACCACGACCCTGACAAAGAATCTGTTGCTGGCGGGCAAAGCGGACGATGTCGTGGACCGTCAGGAAATAACTTTCATAGCCCAGTTCGGCGATCAGTTGCAGCTCTTTATCGATCTGCACCAACACTTCGTTTTTCGGCCCTTTTGGCCAGCGCCACTCGATGCCTTCCTTGGTCAAATGACGCAGCCACGAGGTGGCCGAGTGCCCTTGCGGCACCAGTTCGCGAGGGTATTGATAACGCAGCTGGCCGAGGTCGAAGGTGCAGCGCCGGGCAATGACCAGCGTTTGCGCCAGCAAGTCTGGCGGGTAAAGCGCCTGCAGCACATCGAGGCTGCGCAGATGGCGCTCGCCGTTGGGATGCAGGCGCAACCCGGCATCGGCCACCGGCAGGTGATGACGGATCGCGGTCATGGTGTCCTGCAAGGCCCGGCGCCCGCGTGCGTGCATGTGCACATCGCCACTGGCCACGGCTGGAATTCGCAGTTCCCGAGCCAGTGTGAGCAAATCGTTCAGGCGTTGCCCATCATCCTGACCGCGATGCAACTGCACCGCCAGCCACAGGCGTTCGCCGAAGACCTGCTGGAGCCAGTGGCCCTGTGCAAAGGCATCGACAGCGTCCGGCACCCACAACACCAACAGCCCCGGCAACGGTTCGCCGAAGTCTTCGCGCAGCACCTGATACTGGCCTTTCTGCGTACGGCGCCGGGCGCGGGTGATCAATCGGCACAGCGCCTGATAGCCCTCGAGGCTCTCCACCAGCAGCACCAGTTTCGGACCGTTCTCGATGCGTATTTCACTGCCGATGATCAGCGGCAACTCCACGGACTTCGCCGCTTGCCAGGCACGAACGATGCCCGCCAGGGTGCATTCGTCGGTGATCGCCAGGGCTTGGTAACCCTGTTTTTTCGCGCGCTGGAACAGCTCGAGGGCACTGGAGGCACCGCGCTGGAAGCTGAAGTTCGACAGGCAGTGCAATTCGGCATAGTCGCGGCTCATGCAAACCAGCCCTGCAACCACAACGGGCCGTCCTCGCCGACCGCCCGGTAGGCCCAGCCCTGTTGGCCGGCACGGGTTTCGATCAGGTAATAGTCGCGGCGTACGTCGTCACCGTCCCACCAGCCGGACTCGATACGCTCCGGCCCCATGAGGATGCGCGCCGAGCCCTGGTGCACAGCCAGCGGCTCGGTCAGCAGCCAGCCCGGCCGCTTCACGGCGCCCAGCGCTATACAAGGCTGGCTGTCGGCACTGGCCTGCCACGCGCACTCGGGGCGATGATCGGCCTGGAAGCGCAAGCCATGCACCGCGTCATCCCCCAGCCGTGCCCGCAGGCGTTCGCGCAGTTGCTCCCAGGGCAAGGACTGCTGCGGGCGATCGTCGAACAGCTCCTGATGCTGGGGCACGAAGGTCGGCAAATCCTCGGCACACAGGCGAAAACCGCGCACCGGCGCCTCGACCTGGACTTGCTCCAGCCGCCCACGGGCCAGCTCGAAGAGCATCGCCGGATCACGCTCGGCGCTGAGCAGGCCGACCTTGATCAGCGTATCCGGCAACCCGGCGTGCTCCAGATGCAGGTCGAAACGCTGTACGCCGCTGTCGCGACCGCAGAGGAACGCCGACAGGTCGCCCGTCAACCGGCGCAACGGAAACAGCAGGGCTTGATGGGACTGCACATCGAAATTGAGCTCGATACGCACATCGAAGCGGTCCGGCGGCAGGTAAAACGCCAGTGCCAGCCGCCGCACACCCAGCAGGGCATCCAGATGCTTGAGCACCTGGGCCTCGAAGCGCCGGGCCAGGCTCTGCCGGGGCAACGCCTGCACCTGGCTCAAGGTGCGCAGGCCCATTCGCGACAAGGCCGTGGCAACCTGTGCTTCGAGGCCAATCCGGTCGACGGGCATCTGCCCCAAGTGATGCTGCAAGGCTTGATCATCCGGTACCACCAGGCCGTCATAGGCATTGGCCAGCACCCGCGCCGCCACCGGGTTGGGCGCGGCCACGATGCGGTGCCGAAATCCCAGTTCGCCGAGCTCACGGCGCAAAAGCGCTTCGAATTGCGGCCAGGCGCCGAACAGGCCGAGGCTGGACTCGATCTCGAACACCAGGGCCCGGGGGTAATGCACGCTGACCTGGGAACTGAAGCGATAGGCCCAGGCGGCGAGAAACTGCTGCCAGCGCTCGATTTCACTGGCGTCGTATTCAGCCGTGGCAAACCCCTTGCTCAAGGCCTGTGCCGCGCTCATGGACTGGCCGGGACGCAAACCCAGCGCCCGCGCCGCAGCGTTGACGGCCTGCAGCACCCGGCGCTGGGCCGGGCCGGTCAGCAACGCCAGGGGTTCATCGGGATCGGCGCGCTGACGCGATGCCGCGTCCAGCGCCAATTGCGGGAAAACAATGCAGACCCAGCGCATGGCAACCTCAATGCCCCACGGCGAAGGCAATCGGCGCCGAACGGGCCAGGCCGCCGCGGCACTTGAGCACGCGCAGTTGTGCCGGCCGGGCATCGATGGCGATGCGCAGGGCCGCCGGCGAAGGGTTGATCGCTTCACTGAGGGGACGATAGGCGAAGGCCAGGGTCTGGCCGGTTTCCGCCGCCACCTGCAAACGGCGCAAGGCGCGGTCATCGGCCTTGTGCGGCCAGCACAGCACCGCGCCGCAACTGCCCGAACGCAGGCATTGTTCCGCGGCCCACAGCGCATCGCGCTCGCTGGCCCGGATGATCGACAACTGACGCAGATCGACCCCGGCGCCCTGCCACGCCTGGGGATACGGCACATAAGGGGGCGCCACCAGCACAATGCGTTCGCCCGCCGCCGACAGCCGTGCCAGCGTCGGCCACACCAACTGCAACTCGCCCACGCCCTGCCCGGCCAGCAGGATTTCCGTCAGCGCCGCCTCCGGCCAGCCGCCACTGGGCAATGCCGCGTCCAGCGCGGCGTGCCCGGTGGGTTGCGGGCTGGCGGCCGGCGGCGCAGGCCGGCCCCTCCAGACCTGGCCGCCATTGAACAGCGTATCCAGCGCAACGACGGCACCCATCAGCCTTGCCTCACCAAACCACAGAACACGCCTTCGATGGCCAGGTCCTGATCGGCGTGCACAATAATCGGCTGGTAGGCCGGGTTGCGCGGCAGCAGGCGAACCACATCGCCGACCCGCTCGAAGCGCTTGATGGTGACTTCACCGTCGAGCCGCGCCACGACGATCTGACCGTTGAGCGCCTCGGGGTTGCGGTGCACGCCTACCAGATCGCCGTCGAGAATGCCGTCCTCGATCATCGAATCACCGCGCACCCGCAACATGTAGTCCGGCACCCGCGAGAAAATCGACGGATCGAGCAGCAAGCGGCTATGGATTTGCGCATCGACCCCGATGGGCGCACCGGCCGCCACCCGACCAAGCACCGGGATGTCCAGCAACTCGGGACGCGACGGCTGCCCGAGCAGGCGAATGCCCCGGGCCTGATGCGGGTTGACCTCGATAAACCCGGCTTCGGTCAGCGCCAGCACATGCTTGCGCGCCACACTGCGGGAGGCGAAACCGAACGCCTCGCTGATCTCGGCGAGGCTCGGAGGCTGACCGTGCTCGGCGATGCGATCGCGGATGAAGGTCAGGATGGCGGTACGGCGGGGAGTCAGAGTCGTCATGGAGTACATTTGTACTCTTTTGGCTTTTTCCTGGCAAGAACCGTCAATCATCTGGTCGATAACCTGTGGGAGCGGGCTTGCTCGCGAAAGCGGTGGATCAGCCAATGAAGTATCGATAGACACACCGCTTTCGCGAGCAAGCCCGCTCCCACACTGGATTTCATTGGCTCAAGGGGTCAGTTGCGCCAGATACGCCGTTCATGCCCGTCGCTAAACACCTGTTGCAGGTCATACCCCTGAGCGTGCCGCTCGACAACCCGAAGACGCAACGCCCATCGCTACTTACTCGAACAAAACGGACGATCAAAAAATGAGGCATACCGTTCGTCGACTTTCTAAAAAAATCAGCATCTCAAGAAAATAAAAATCCATAAAAAAAGTAGAAACCGCCCATTTACTCCTACAGAAATATTCTACTCAACATGGAAAGATCATTTCTGCCTGCCGAAAACTAAAACACAGTTTCAAAAAGGAATTCCACAGATCCACACTAAAAACCAACCACAGTAGAGAAAAACCAAAAAACCAAGGGTCCCAACATCATGTAGGAGACATCTTAAAAGACCATAGGAAAACCCCTACAACATAAACCCCCCTCACTTGCATTTAACACTAAAATCAACCAACCATTGCAACATCACTTAATGCCAGATGGCAAACCACAAACGAAAGCAAAATAAAAAACAACAACCTTGGAAAACACCATCCAATGACTAAAAATATTTTACCCAGAGTGTTCTCCCTAACATCCATACTCATCAAAGAACAATTGAAAGAACCCATCGCCTTTTTCTGGATCATGATATCACCTTGTGCGATGTTCTATTTTTTCGCAACAACCAGGCAAGACCCCAACTATTTCCCTAGCAATTACATTACGATTTCGGCATGGTTTTATGCCTACATATCTTCAAGTGTCGCATTATTCGGATTCGCCTTCTACATAATCGGAAGAAGGGAAAGCGGGTTCATCCGTTCATTTATTTACTCCCGTGAATCGAAACTATTTTTTCTTTTATCGCACTTCATTGCCTACTCGCTAATATCAATATCTTATTGCGCAACCTTCTACTTGACGACCAAGCTTCCATTTGGAAACTACGCCTTCGATGAACTACTGAATCTGGCACTACGCTTCTACATCTGCTTTATCATGTTTTGCGCTCTCGGGGCTGCCTTCTCATTGCTACCGATCAACTTTCAGAACTCGAACACTTTGCTTTCCATTTTTTCGTTCTGCATGTTGATCCTCGGAGTCATGAGTGCCAGCAGACCAAACCCCATCACCGACGCTTTGAACCTCGCAAACCCACTGACACTTGCAAGCCAAATAATGGAACAAGGCCTTGGCCCCAACAAACCCATCACAGCCGCAATCGTTCTTTTGTTTATTTTTGCACTGTACAAAACGTTCAAACACCTAAGAATCAATCCCGTATGGAGCCGGTACTGATGAAAAAATTCACGGCGCAGAACATTGACTTCTCCTATACAGACACGCCCCTCTTAACCCAAGCATCTCTTGAGGTTGCTCAAGGTGACATTGTCGGCATTCTGGGGCCCAACGGATCTGGAAAAACAACTTTTTTCGATCTCGTCTGCGACCTTAAAAAAGCAAAATCCGGCTTCATAAAAAACGACTTCATTCGTTTTTTATACCTTTCCCAAATCATCTCCACGCCCCCACCGCTGCGCATGCGTGACATTTTTAAAATGGTATCGGCGCTGTCATCAAACGAGCCCATGACACAAGATAAAACCCTGAAAAAACTAAGTGCATGGAGCCCTGCGATAGTTGACCGATACCAAGACATATGGAACAAAAAATCATCGCTGTGCAGCTACGGAGAGACACGCTGGTTCTTTACTCTTTCCCTTCTTTCAATTTCCGCAGACTTTGTAATTCTCGACGAACCGACTGCCGGTGTAGATCCCGAATTTCGTCACTATATTTGGCAATGTCTTCACGGCGCCGCCAGGGAGGGCACCGCCATTCTGGTTTCCTCGCACAATGTTGATGAAGTCATTAACCATTGTGATTATTTTTATATGATCAGCCAGCAACGCTTCAATCGCTTTAACAACGGCAGTGAGTTCATGCAAAAGTATGGAGTAAAGACTGTGGACGATGTGTTTATCCGGGCCGTTACTGAACCTGTATTCGCCACATAAACCACTGAAAGCGCACGGGGGGAGCTGTCGCAGACCGCGACAACTCCCGCTGAGGAATGGAATACGATTCAGTCGGTAAGTCCAGCCAGATACGCCCACGGATAAATCCCCCGCTCATGCCCATCGCTGAAGACCAGTTGCAGGCCATAGCCCTGCGGGTTCAGTTCGATTACCCGCACCCGGGCATCCACCATCGGCGCCATCCCCCGCAGACGAAAGGCCCGGCACTGCGAACATGGACACTGACGACGCAGTTCGGCGTGGTCCAGCCACTGTTCGCGGCCATCGGGCCAGTTCAATCGCAGCTGCTGCCTACCCTGCGAATTACCCACCGCCAGCGGGTTCATTGCAGTTGACTCAAGGCAATGCGCACGGCCTTGCGCACTTCAGGGTCGCCGTCGTGTTGCGCGGCCTGCAATGGCGCAATGGCCCGTGGGTCGTTCAGTTCGCCGAGGGCCAGCGCGGCTTCCTTGCGCAGGTTGCTGATGCGATGGCCGAGGGTGTCGATCAGCGCTTCGAGCGCCGGTCCATAACGCAAGCGACCGAGGCTGCGGGTGGCGCGCAGACGCACCTGCCAGTAATCGTCGTCCAGGGCGTCGATCAGGGCCGGGCCGGCGTCGGGGTGGCCGACCTTGCCCAGGGTGGTGGCGGCTTCTTCGCGGACTTGCCAGGCATCGTCCCGCAAGGCCTGGCGCAGGGCCGGCAGCACATGGGCGTCAGACGCCAGGCCCAGCGCCCCGGTGGCGGCCCGCCGCACGTCGGTGTCCGGGTCGGCGCTGGCCAGTCGCGCCAGTGCCG
Organism: Pseudomonas sp. FW305-70; assembly: GCF_058783925.1. Classification (NCBI taxonomy): domain Bacteria; kingdom Pseudomonadati; phylum Pseudomonadota; class Gammaproteobacteria; order Pseudomonadales; family Pseudomonadaceae; genus Pseudomonas; species Pseudomonas sp. FW305-70. The sequence continues at coordinate 44,863 of NZ_JBYSYZ010000008.1, read as the reverse complement.
GTAAGGCATCAAGCTGCTTGAGCCAGCCGAGTACGCCCACCGCCTCGCGGCGCACGCTGGCGCTTTCATCGTCCAATGCAGCGGCAGCTGCTGCGGCGGCATCGGGGCAGCGCAACTCGCGCAACGCCCGGAACGCGGCAATGCGTACGCCGCTGTCGGCGTGCCCGGTCCAGGGCAGAATGACCCGCCCCGCCGCTTCGCTCTTGAGCAGGCTGAGGCTTTGCGCAGCGGCCGCCTGCACCGCCGGGGATGGATCCGTCAGGGCCTGGCACAAGGCTTCGACCACGGGCGCGTCCTCCCAGGCTTCCATCAACCGGGCGGCTTCGGCGCGAACGTCTGCACTCGGGTCTTCGGCCAGTCGATCGATCAACCACTGCAGGCCGTCCGGCTCCTCGAGATCGGCCAGCTCGATCAGTGCGATCCGGCGCACGCCGGGGTCGTCATCGGTCAGGCGCGGTTGCAGGGCCAGAATGTCGTCGTTATCGGTTACATCGAATAGTGAGGTCATAGGGCAAATCGCGGCAGTTTGTTTTCAGGGGGAAGTCCGAGCGGGTTCAGGCGCGGCAGTTGCCGGCCGTCTTCGTGCCGCAGGAGTTCGAGGCAATGGCGCTTCAGATGCGAGAATTCAGGGCGGGTCATCAGCTCCGTGCTGCGCGGCCGGGGGAAATCCAGGCGCAGGTCTTCGATGATTCGCCCGGGGCGTGAGCTCATGACCAGCAAGCGGTCGGCGAGGAACAGCGCTTCGTCGATGTCATGGGTGACAAACACCACGGTGGTGCGGATGCGCGTCCAGATGTCCAGCAGCAGTTCCTGCATGTTCAATCGGGTCAGGGCATCGAGGGCGCCAAAGGGCTCGTCCATCAGCAACAGGCGCGGACGGTTGACCAGCACCCGGGCGATTTCCACCCGCTGCTGCATGCCGCCGGACAGTTGGTCAGGCCAGCGCCCGGCAAACCCTTCGAGGCCCACCAGGGCGAGGATTTCATCCGCCGCCTTGAGTCGTTCGATCTTGCCGACGCCACGCATTTTCAGGCCGAACGCCACGTTGTCACGCACCGTGCGCCACGGAAACAGCGTGTGCTGCTGGAACACCATGCCCCGTTGTGGCGATGGCCCCGACACCGGCGCGCCATCCACGCTCAAGCTGCCGGTGCACGGTTGCAGGTGGCCGGCCAGCGCCCCGAGCAAGGTGGATTTACCGCAACCGGACGGCCCGAGGATGCACACGAACTGCCCTGGCTCGATCTGGCAGTCGAGGCCCTGCACCGCTTCGAAAGCCCCGTGGCCCTCGCCCAGGCTGATCGACAACCCGCGGATATCGATACGCCCTTCCAGGTGTTGAAAAACGCTCATCAGGCTTTTCCTCGTGGTCGATGCCAAGGCGTGAATAGCCCGCCCAGTCGCTTGATCAACAGGCTGCTGCCCATGCCGAGCACGCCGATCAGCAACATGCCGACGACGATGTCGGCGTAGTTCTGGATGGTGTAGGACTCCCAGGTGTAATAGCCGATGCCGAATTGGCCGGAGATCATTTCCGCCGTCACCAGGCAAAACCACGAGGTGCCCATGCCGATGGCCAGGCCGGTGATGATGCTCGGCGCCGCGCCCGGCAGAACGACCTCCAGCAGGATGGCCTGGCGCCCTGCCCCGAGGCTTTTCGCCGAGGCGATCAGCCGTGGGTCGACGCCTTCGACGCCGTGCACGGTGTTGAGCAGGATCGGGAACAGGGCGCCGGTGAAGGTGATGAACACCATCGACAGTTCCGACGAGGGAAACATCAGGATCGCCAGGGGAATCCAGGCCACGGCCGGAATCGGCCGCAGGACTTCCAGGGGCGGCAGCAACAGATCTTCGGCCCATTTCGAGCGACCGATGGCCAGGCCCAGAGCCACGCCAATGATCAGCGCCGCGAGGTAGCCGGCGAATACCCGCCCGAGGCTGCTGCCCAGGTGCTGGGCGAGTTTGCCCGAGTCGCCCAGGCCGAGGGCGGCTTCAATGACCGCCAAGGGTGTCGGGACGTTGGCGAAGGTCACCAGGCCAAGGTTCCAGTGGTGGCTGGCGGCGAGTTGCCAGAACAGCAGGCAGAGCAGCAGTGAAGCGGCTCTGGGAATCCAGCGAGAATATGATCGGTACACAATTTTTCCTCTCAACCCACCTCCTGTAGGAGCGAGCTTGCTCGCGAAGAACGCCAACGATTACTCGCTCTGTCTGACGGATCGCGTTGTCCGGACGTTTTTAGCGAGCAAGCTCGCTCCTACAGGGAGCTGTGGTGTTTGGGGGTTAGCGGGTGGCTACGGCCTGGGTCGTGGCATCGGTGAAGTCGAATACTTTCCCGCCTTGGGCGCTGGCGAACTGTTGGGCCTGGCCTTTGAGCAGGAACGCGCTCAGCCGCCCCTTGGCGTCGGTGGCAAACCACGCCTGATCCGCCAGCAACTTGATCCCGCTGTCGCTGGCCTGGGTGTACACCGCGCGGATGTTCTTGCCTTCCTGTTTCAACGCTGTCAGCGCGGTAAATGCCGATTCCGCCGAGGCGTACTGACGAACCTTCGGCTCGCCACGCACCCAGATTTCCGCCACATGACTGAAGTCGGTGATGGCTTTGCCGCTTGCCGCATCGACGGCCTTGAGCGGCGTCTGCCGGTAATTCCCAAGCTGCGCGCTGTAGTCCAGGTTCGAGGCCTTGAAGGCGGCGCGGATGTACTGGTCGTCGATGAAGGTGTTGAGATCGAGCCCGCGATCGGCCTTCTTCAACAGCTTGAGGGTATCGATGGCGGTGCCCACGGCCTGGCGGTATTCCGGCTTCCAGCTCAGGTCGCGGGTCTGCACGCCGAGGGGGCCATGGAACAGGTAGCTGACCTCGGCATCAACCCCGGTGACCTTGGCGATCAACTCGCTGTATTTCTCCGGTTCAGCCGCCAGCAACTGGTTGGCTTCGATGCTCGCCCGCAGGTAAGCGACGACGATTTCCGGGTACTTTTTCGCATAGGCCTGATCGACCAGCGCACCGTGGAAGGTCGGCGCATCGGCCTGGGAACCGTCATAGATCTTGCGGGCGAAACCACGGCTGGGGAACAGCTCGGCGAAGGGTACGAAGTCGGCATGAGCATCGATCTTGCCGGCCTGCAACGCGGAACCGGCGACTTCCGGCGGCTGGGCGATGATGTTCACGTCCTTGAGCGGGTCCCAGCCCTGGGCCGCGACGGCGCGCAGCAGCATGCCATGGGCGGTGGAAGCGAACGGCACGGAGATGGTCTTGCCCTTGAGTTCGGCCAGCGACTGCACGCCCGACGCACTCGGCACCACGATGCCGTTGCCACTGCCCTTGGTGCTGCCCGACAATACGCTGATGAACAGGCTGTGCTTGCCCGCCGTTTCGAAGGCCACGCCGTTGAACGCACCGGGGAAATCGGCCATGGCGCCGAAGTCGAGTTTGCCGGCGACCATCTCGTTGGTCAGCGGTGCGCCGCTGGTGAAGTTTTTCCACTGCACGTCATATTGGGCGTCTTTGTAGGGGCCGTCGTGGGGCAGGTATTTGTCCAGCAGGCCGAGCTCGCGAATCAACAATCCGCCGGCGGCGCAGTTGATGGTGGTGTCCTGGGTGCCGATGGCAATGCGGATGGTTTCGGCCGAGGCCGACAGGGTGAAGGAAGCCAGTACCAGACCGGCCAAAGCTGCACGCAACATCATGAGTGTTTCCCCTCGAATCATTTATAGGATGTTCGTCTCCGCCACGATCAGGGCGTGGTGGGAAACGAGGGGTGTTCTGGATCAGGCGTCCGGTGGTTGCCGGATGGCTTTTTGGGTTGTTTGAACTCGATTCACTGTGGGAGCGGGCTTGCTCGCGAATGCGTCCGTACAGTCAATGGAGATGCCAGCTGTGCCGGCCTCTTCGCGAGCAAGCCCGCTCCCACATGGACGGTATTTCAGCGCAGTAAATAGGGAATCTCCACTTTCACCGCCCCGGTCGGGCAATCCTTTTCACAGGGCATGCAGTACCAGCATTCGTCGAACGCCATGTAGGCCTTTTGCGTGGCCGGGTTGATCGCCAGCAGGTCCATCGGGCAAACGTCGACGCACACGGTGCAGCCTTTGTGGGCGATGCATTTGTCTTCATCGACCGTGACCGGAGCGTTGGAGCGAAAGAAGATTTCCTGGGGTTGGTAAGCCATGTTCGGTCTCTCTCTGGTTGTCGGCATCAAGCCGCATCGGCACCGACCCGCAGCCGGTCGTAGGCCTGCATCTCGTCGGCATCCAGCGGGATGATGTAAGGCTCGACGGCTTTCCTGAAACTGCTCATCAAACCGTTTTCGTCCTTCTTCAAGTGGCAATGGCAGAACCAGTCGCGGTCGTTGCGTTGCGGGTGATCGACGCGATGGTGGTAAAGCCCCCAGCGGCTTTCGGCGCGGAACAATGAAGCGCGGGCGGCCATTTCGGCGCAGTCGCGGATCATGCTGACTTCCATGGCGCGCATCAGTTCGTGGGCGTTGTGGGCCTTGATCTGGTCGAGGTCGCGCTGGATGTCGCTGAAGCGTTGCAGGCCGATCTGCATCTTCTTTGTCACTTTCGGCGGTTGCAGGTAGTCGTTGACGAAGCGCCGCAGCTTGTACTCGACCTGGGCCGGTGGCAGGCCGTGTTCGCGGTCCAGCGGTGCATAGACCCGCTGTTTTTCGCTTTCGATCTGCGCGGCATCCAGCGCGGAAAACTCACGCCCGTCGACAAAATCCGCCGCGTTGTTGCCGGCAAACCAGCCATAGGTGAACGCACCGAGCATGTAGTTGTGCGGCACCGCCGCCATGTCCCCCGCCGAGTACAAGCCCTTGACCGAGGTCTCGGCCTTCTCGTTGACCCATACCCCCGACGCCGAATGCCCGCTGCAAAAACCGATTTCCGAGATGTGCATCTCGACCATCTGCGTGCGGTAGTCGGTACCGCGATTGGCATGGAACTGGCCCCGGCTCGGACGCTCGTTGCTGTGCAGGATCTCTTCGATGTTCTGGATGGTTTCCTCGGCCAGGTGATCGAGCTTGAGGAACACCGGACCGTTGCCGCTCTCCAGCTCCTGATGGAACTCCCACATCATCTGCCCGCTCCAGTAGTCGCACTCGATGAAGCGCTCGCCCTTGTTGTTGGCGGTGTAGCCACCCAGGGGACCGGTGACGTAGGCGCAGGCCGGGCCGTTGTAATCCTTGATCAGCGGGTTGATCTGGAAGCATTCCAGGTTCGCCAGCTCGGCCCCGGCGTGGTAGGCCATCGAGTAGCCGTCGCCGGCATTGGTCGGGTTTTCGTAGGTGCCCATCAGGTAGCCCGAGGACGGCAGGCCCAGGCGGCCGGCGGCACCGCAGGCGAGGATCACCGCCTTGGCCTTGATCACATGGAAGTCCGCCGTGCGGCAATCGAAACCCATCACACCGTTGACCGCGCCCTCCTCGTCCGTCAGCAAACGGGTGCAGACCAGCCGATTGGTGATGCTCACCCGCGCGCGCTTCAACTGGCGGTACAGGACTTTCTTGATGTCGTGCCCCTCCGGCATCGGCAACACGTAAGCGCCCATGTGGTGGACCTTCTTCACCGCGTAGTCGCCGGTTTCGTCCTTCTCGAACTTCACGCCCCAGCGGTCCAGTTGCTCGATCGTCTCGAAGCTGTGAGTGGCATAGGCGTACACCGCCGCCTGGTTGACGATGCCGTCGTTGGCGATAGTGATTTCCTTGGTGTACTGCTCCGGTGTCGAGTGGCCGGGAATGATCGCGTTGTTCAGGCCGTCCATGCCCATGCTGATCGCGCCGCTGCGCTTGACGTTCGCCTTGTCGATCAACAACACCCGCAGGTCGCGGTTGCGTTCCTTGGCCTTGATCGCCGCCATCGGCCCGGCGGTGCCGCCGCCGATCACGACGATGTCGTATTCCTGCTCCAACGTGTTGCACGTCATGCCTGATCCCCTTTTTGCCGGTCGATCCGCAGGCGGTACTGGAAGGCATCGCCACGGTAGTAAAGGTGTTCGAAGTCCACTGGCCGGCCTTCGGCGTCGTGGGTCAGGCGTTCGATGCGCATGATCGGCGAGCCTGGTTCGACGTTCAGCGCCTGGGTCAGGTCGCTGTCGGCCAGTACCGCGTCGATGGCCAGGTCAGCGTGACCGAGCGCCAGGCCGCAGTCGTTTTCCAGGATCAGGAAAATGTCGCGGGTGACCAGATCGGCCTTTTCCAGACGCTCGCCAACGGCCTTGGGCAGGTAGGTGATTTCCAGGGAAATCGGCTCGCGATTGATCAGGCGCACCCGCTTGATCTGCGCCACGATCTCGCCTTCCTCGACCTGCAAACGCTCGGCGACAAGCTTGTCGGCTGCAATGAATTTGAAGCTGCGCAGGCGGTTGATCACCTCATAGCCGCGACCGGTCATGGACTCGGCCAGGCCTTGCAGGGTGCTGACGTTCTGGAAGGTTTTCGGCTTGGCGACGAAAGTGCCCTTGCCGTGGATCTTGAAGATCAGCCCTTCCTTTTGCAGGTCACCCAAGGCCTGGCGCACGGTGATGCGGCTGACCTTGAACAAGGCGCCAAGCTCGCTTTCGGAAGGCATCTGGCTGTCTTGCGGGTATTGGCCGTCGAGGATGCGGGCGCGCAGCACGTCTCGCAGCTGGGTGTGCAGCGGGACGCTGCTCAGGGATAGAACGTTATCGGGCATGGCAGATCACTTGTTATAACGAGTTATGACGTGATCTTAGAGAGGCCGTGTGGGGATTGAGAAATACTGTTTGAGAATAAGGTTAGATTCGCGAAGCAAGAACAAATGTGGGAGCGGGCTTGCTCGCGAAGGCGGTGTATCAAACAACATTGACGTCGCCTGACACTCCCTCTTCGCGAGCAAGCCCGCTCCCACAGGGGTGATGTGTGATCTGAAGAATCAGCCGCGCTTGAGAATCTGGTCCATCACCCAATCAGTCTTCAGCGCCTCTGCGGCCACCGCCGGATGCTGCGCCTCACCACGAATATGCGCATTCATGCCCAACACGTGGTGCCACTGAATGTGGGCGTGATGCTCGATGGTCAGGCTGAGGTGCTCGTCGGCGTGCAGTTCGACCGGGTGCTCATCGAACACTGAAAAAGTGATCCGGCCTTGACTGCCAATCACTTCGACCCGGTCTTCGCGACGATCGGCGGCGAAGTTCCAGCAACCCATCCCCAGTGCCCCGCTGGCAAACCGCCAAGTGGCGCTGACGGCATCTTCGGCCGCGTACAAACCGGCCTGCCGTGCGGTGAACCCGGCGACTTCGACGATATCGCCGAACAGGTACTGAAACAGGTCCAGGCCATGGCTGGCCAGATCGGCGAAGTAGCCACCACCGGCAATCGCCGGATCGGTGCGCCAGTTGTTCGCACCCGCAAGATCCGCTGCCGACGGGGTTTTGGTGAGGGTCCAGCTCAAGTGCCGAACCTCGCCGATCCGCCCCTCCTCCAGCCATTGCCGCACTTGCCGGAAGCGTGGCAGCGAACGCCGGTAATAGGACACGAACAGATGCAACCCGGCATCGGCAAACACCTGCTGCATCTCGCGACTTTGCCCGGCGTTGAGCGCCATCGGTTTCTCGACGCAGCAATGCTTGCCGGCGGCGGCCACCTGCAAGGCATAGGCGTGATGGCTGTCGGGCGGTGTGGCGATGTATACGGCGTCGACCTCGGGATCGTTGATCAGCGCATGCGCATCGGTATAAACCCGCGCGATGCCGTGGCGCGCGGCGTAGTCGGTTACGGCTTCCAGGCGCCGCCCCATCACCGCCACCAGCGCCGATCCGGGCGCCTTGTAGAAGGCCGGTGCGCTTTTGCGTTCAGCGACACTGCCACAACCAATCATGCCCCAACGCACCAGGTTCATAGGCTCTCCTTGCCGTTCAGTCGCTACGCAATGCGCGCAGGTCCAGTCGACCGTCCTTGAGCGGCGGGCACCAGTAGTAGCCACCGGTGACCGGACGGCTGATGCGGTACAGGCCGTCGGTGATGCCGTCTTCCAGGCCACTCATGCGGCGCAGTTGGGCTTCGAAGGCGTCGAGGGAGAAACCGAAGGCCAGGAACATCAGGCCGGCGCGGTCACCTTCGATCCACGGCATCGAGCGGCGCACCACGAAGGCCTCAGGCGCAAAACTTTCCTGGGCGGTGCGTTTGACGTGGGCGGAAACCGGCGCATCGTCGATCTCTTCGTTATCGCTCAGGCGGCGGCCCATGATGTTGTCTTTCTCATCCGCCGACAGCCCGTGGAAACCTTTCAAGTCATGCTGCCACTGCTGGATCGCGGCGAAGCTGCCACCCACCAGGCCGTCCGCGCCCTCAGCCACCAGTGCGGCGGCTACTGCGGCTTCATCGTGGGGGTTTTCGGTGCCATCTTCGTAGCCGGTCAGGTCATGGCCGGTCATGTGGCGGAAGGTTTCGTTCATCTGCACCAGGCGCAACGCCGGGGCCAATGCCGCGGCGATGGCGTTGCTGCGGTTGAGCAACTCGCCACGGTCCTCACCGTGCAGCCAGCACCAGAGCGCGTGTTGGGTCGACGGATTGTCGACGCCGACGCCCGTCAACGCCGGGAACGGCCGCAGACCTTCGATCTGCCCGTCCAGCGCCCTGACCAGGGACTCGCCGAAGCCGGCCACCACCGACTTGCCGTCCACCAGCCCTTGCAGGTTATCGAGCGCGGCCGGCAGTGCAGCGGCGGATTCGAGCGCGAAGAACATATGGCGGGCTTGAGGTGGAACGGGGGTGGCGAGAATGCCCGGCTGGTAATGACTCATATGAACTCCTTGAAAAGAGCATGGAGTTTAACCGGTGTGTGAGGTTTTGTGTGCCATCGGAGGCCAGGAACCTGTGGCAAAGGGGCTTCGGTGGTAAGTGGACTAATATGGCAAGTGGCTTCTGTGGCGAGGGGGCTTGCCCCCGTTGGGCTGCGAAGCAGCCCCAAAACCTGCAGCTTCGGTATGACTGGAAATGTAGGGGGAGCGCTGCGCGCTCCAACGGGGGCAAGCCCCCTCGCCACAGAAGCCCACTCACCACAGAAGTCCACCCACCACAAAAGCCCCTACCAATGCCAGGCGGGCGGGTTGAGGGCATTGGGGGCCAACAAGGGGCGCTTCTGAGGCCATGACGCAGGGCACCGATAAACCCGCGAACGGCAAAACGCTGAGATGAGTCATGACAAGGGTTGCTGAGGTCTGCTAAAACGATTCATCAGTGCATCACCCAATCCAGAGGGGTAACGACATGACCACAGCCAATATTCTCCAGAACCTGTTCCCGAGCCCCGCCGACGTCCCGGAAAAGTATCGCCTTGACGGCCAGACCGAACAGCGTGAGTACCTGGTCGATGGCGTCCTGAGAACCTGGAACGGGCCACTGGCCCAGGTCCGCAGCCCGGTGTACTTGACCGGTGCCAACGGCGACGAGCAAGTGATCCTTGGCAGCACGCCGCTGCTCGATGCCGATACCGCATTGACCGCCCTCGACGCAGCCGTGCGCGCCTACGACCGCGGCCAGGGATTGTGGCCGACCATGCGCGTGGCCGAGCGCATCCAGCACGTCGAAACCTTCCTCGGGCGCATGCGCGAGCAGCGCGACGCCGTGGTCAAGTTGCTGATGTGGGAAATCGGCAAGAACCTCAAGGACTCGGAAAAGGAGTTCGACCGCACCTGCGACTACATCGTCGACACCATCAACGCGCTCAAAGAGCTCGATCGCCGCTCCAGCCGTTTCGAACTGGAACAGGACACCCTCGGCCAGATCCGCCGCGTACCGCTGGGCGTCGCCCTGTGCATGGGGCCTTACAACTATCCGTTGAACGAAACCTTCACCACGCTGATCCCGGCACTGATCATGGGCAACACCGTGGTGTTCAAACCGGCGAAACTCGGCGTGCTGCTGATTCGCCCGCTGCTGGAAGCCTTCCGCGACAGCTTCCCGGCCGGGGTGATCAACGTCATCTATGGCAGCGGCCGCGAGACGGTCAGTGCGCTGATGGCCAGCGGCAAGATCGACATCTTCGCCTTCATCGGCACCAACAAGGCCGCCAGCGACCTGAAAAAACTCCACCCCAAACCCCACCGCTTGCGCGCGGCGCTAGGCCTGGATGCGAAGAACCCGGGCATCGTCCTGCCGGAAGTGGATCTGGACAATGCGGTCAGTGAAGCGGTGACCGGTTCGCTGTCCTTCAATGGCCAGCGCTGCACCGCCCTGAAGATCCTGTTTGTCCACGAAGACGTGGTCGAGTCCTTCATCGACAAATTCAATGCCAGGCTCGCCAACCTCAAGCCCGGCATGCCCTGGGAAAGTGGCGTAGCCCTGACGCCCCTGCCGGAATCGGGCAAGGTCGACTATCTGCATGCACTGGTGGCGGATGCCGAGAGCAAAGGCGCCAGGGTGGTCAACCCCAACGGCGGCGAGGCCCGTGCGTCGTTCTTCTACCCGGCGGTGCTGTACCCGGTTACGCCGCAGATGCGGGTTTACCAGGAAGAACAGTTCGGCCCGGTCATCCCCATCGTGCCGTACCGCCACCTGGATACCGTGATCGACTACGTGCTGGAGTCGGACTTCGGCCAGCAGTTGAGCATCTTCGGCACCAATCCGGTGGCGGTCGGCCGGCTGGTGGACACCTTTGCCAACCAGGTCGGGCGCATCAACCTCAATGCCCAATGCCAGCGCGGCCCGGACACCTACCCCTTCAATGGTCGCAAGAACTCGGCCGAAGGCACCCTGTCGGTGCATGACGCTCTGCGGGTGTTTTCGATCCGCACGCTGGTGGCCACCAAGTTCCAGGAGACCAACAAGGACCTGATCAGCGAGATCATCAGTGGCCGCAGTTCGAGCTTCCTGACCACCGACTACATCTTCTGAGGAGAGCCAGCCTGAGTACATCCAGAGCCGATCGACTGCCACCGCTGCTGCGCCGATTGCTGCGTCCGTTGCTGGACCCGTACCGGCGCTACCGCCATGCGCGGGTGATCCATGCGGTGCGGGTGTCGCTCGGCTTGCTGGCGACGATCCTGCTGACCACCGGGATCAAACTGCCCCACGGTGAATGGGCGTCGGTGACCATGCTGGTGGTGATCGGCGGCTTGCAGCACCACGGCAACATCGGCAAGAAAGCCGCCGAGCGTGCCATCGGCACCCTGATCGGCGCCGGTGTCGGCCTGGCGCTGGTGGCACAACAGGCTTGGCTCGGGATGCCCTGGCTGACCTATTTCGCGATGTCGGTGGTCTGCGGGTTCTTCTCGTATCACGCCATCGGCAAGGGCGGCTACACCGCGCTGCTGTCGGCGATTACCGTGTTCATCGTCGCCGGGCATGGCGACAACCCGGTCACCGATGGCTTGTGGCGCGGGGTGGATATCCTGATCGGCATTGCCCTGGCCCTGGCGTTTTCCTTCGCTCTGCCGCTGTACGCGGTGTATTCCTGGCGCTACAACCTGGCCGATGCCCTGCGTGATTGCGCGAAAGTCTACGGGCGCATCATTGACGGCCAGGCCATCACCGCTGATGAACACCTCAAGCTCATGACGCGCCTGAATGCGGCGATGGTGCAACTGCGCTCACTGATGCCGTCGGTGTCCAAGGAAGTGAAGATTTCCATGACCGAGCTCGATGCCATCCAGCGCAACCTGCGCATGTGCGTCAGCACCCTGGAAATCCTTGGCAATACCCGACCCGATGCCAATGACCCCGAGGCCATGACGCTCCTGCAAACGGCATTGATAGCCGAACATCGACAGATCCGCGTGCAATTGATCGGCATGGCCCGGGCGTTGAAATCAGGCGCCGCCCAGCGCCTCGATCGGCCAGTGGAGGTGCCGCTGGTCAGCCTCGATGCACCGGTCTACAGCAGGCTGGACGGCTATCGCCTGCTGACCCGGCAACTGGCCGCCAACATCGGCGAGATGCACCAGCGCCTGGCCAGGAGCGCGCCGCGCTGGAACATCTGACGCAAGCGAAGCGGGTTACGGCGTCACCGTGCGCCGAAACTTGAGTGACCAGCCTTGCTGCATACCGGCAGCGGCCAGCAGAATCGCCGCGACGCCGATCCACTGCAGCGGCTCCAGACGATGGCCGAAGGCAAACCAGTCGACGAAAATCGCCGCAATCGGGTAGATGAAGGACAGCGCCCCCGTCAGCGCAGTGGGCAGTTTCTGAATGGCGCCGTACAGCAACACATACATCACACCGGTGTGCACCATGCCCAGTGTCACCAGGCTGGCCCATGCGCTCGGCGCCTGCGGCAGTGTCGAAAGATTCGCCAATGGCGCGAGCAACAACACGCCGGTGCTGACCTGAATCAGCGCAATCAGGTGCGGTGGCGTCCCCGTCAAACGCTTGATGATCAGCGCGGCTATCGCATAGAGAAACGCTGCGCCCAATGCCAGGGCAATGCCCGTCAGGTAATCGCTGCCGCTCTCGCCCTGGCTGCCATGGGCACTGACGATGGCCAGCATCCCGAGAAACGACACGCCCAGCCAGACCAATTTCTGCGCGGTGATCTTTTCGTTGAGAAACAGCGCCGCCAGCCCGACCAGCATGAACGGCTGAACGTTATAGACGGCGGTGCCGATGGCAATCGACGCCCGGGAATAGGACGCGAACAACAACACCCAGTTACCGACGATCGCCACCCCGCTGAGCACGGCGAGCAAAAACGTGGTGCGGGTCAGAATGCCGGGGCGCAGAAAGCCGAAGGCGGCGCAAATCAGCAGCAAGGTGCCGGCACCGAACAGGCAGCGCCAGAACACCACATCCAGCACCGGTTGCCCGGACACCAGCACGAACCAACCGATGGTGCCGGAGATCAGCATGGCGGCCGTCATTTCAAACGAACCGCGGCGTAGGGTTTTGTCCATCATCAGACTCCTGTGTTTGTGGCCAAAGTATGCCAATGCAGCCGGGGGCTACTCCATAGCAGAAAGCAGGCTAAACTCTGAATCTGCCTTTTTTATAAAGGCGGTTTTGAAAAAATGCCTAACAGAGGGTTTCGCCATGACCGATGACATCGACCAAGTGCTGATCACGGCCCTGATGCAAGACTCGCGACGCTCGCTCAAGGCCCTGGCGCAAATCAGCGGCCTGTCCTCCCCCAGCGTCGCCGAGCGCCTGCGCCGCCTGGAAGAGCGCGGCGTGCTCAAGGGCTACACCGTTGAAATCGACCCGAAAAGCTTCGGCTATCAACTCCAGGCCATCGTGCGTATTCGCCCGTTGCCGGGCCAGTTGCAAGAGGTGGAGCGGCAAATCATGGCCATTCCCGAATTCACCGAGTGCGACAAGGTGACCGGCGACGACTGTTTCATCGCACGCCTGCACGTGCGCTCGATGGAGCAACTGGACACCCTGCTCGACCGCCTCAACACCCACGCTGAAACCAACACGGCCATCGTCAAGAAAACCCCGGTCAAGCGCCGGTTACCGCCCATGGCGTGAGTGATATTTGTTTCAGGCTGCAGTAGATTGATGGTTTCCGGCGAAGGATTGACGGTATGAAAACTCAGGCAATGCTACTGGTGGCTATGATGCTTGCGGGTTGCGGCACGATTCAGACGGTTGTGCGCAGTGATGAAGTAGCGTCGAAAAGTCTCAAGGAACAAAAGAGTTACTGCGGCGCGGTACCGCGAATCTACAGCGGCGTGACCTACGACTTTTGCATGCTGAACGCGCCCCTCGAAGAGGGTCGGGATGCACAGATACATGGCCCCGCCCCCGCCGTCGTGCTGCTTGACGTGGTCGTGTCCGGGGCGATGGACACCTTGCTGCTGCCCTACACCCTCTACCGCCAGCAAGCTGACGGCAGCATTGTCATTACCGAGTAACCCTGGTTTCCAGGCAATAAAAAACCCGCCTGAGCGGGTTTTTTACTTCAAAGCCGACGATCAGTCATCGCGGCTCATGATGCCGAACAACTGCAACAGGCTGACGAACAGGTTGTAGATCGATACATACAGGCTGATGGTGGCCATGATGTAGTTGCGCTCGCCGCCGTGAATGATGGCGCTGGTCTGGAACAGAATGCAGACCGAGGAGAACAGCACGAAACCTGCGCTGATCGCCAGTTGCAGACCGCTGATCTGGAAGAACAGGCTCGCCAGCGTCGCACCCAGCAGCACAAAGAAGCCTGCCGTGATGAAACCGCCGAGGAAGCTCATGTCCTTGCGGGTAATCAGCACATAGGCCGACAGGCCACCGAACACCAGCGCGGTCATCGCGAAGGCCGAGCTGACCACTTCAGCGCCGCCCTGCATACCCAGGTAACGGTTGAGGATCGGACCAAGCAGGAAACCCATGAAACCGGTCAGGGCAAATGCCGACACCAGGCCCCAGGCGGAATCACGGAGTTTGTTGGTGAGGAAGAAAAGACCGTAGAAGCCGATCAGCACCACGAAGATATTCGGGTAGCCAACACGCATCTGCTGGGCAACGTAGGCCATCACACCACTGAATGCGAGGGTCAGGGCGAGCAAGCCGTATGTGTTGCGCAGGACGCGGCTAACCTCTAGCTGCTCAGCCTGCACGCTGTTATTAACTGCGTAATCCTGTTCGCGCATGGCGACACTCCTGTTGGTTTGAAACGTTCAGTCGCAAAGATCATAACAGACACTCTGTAACTAGCTATGCAGAGAGTTTGACAGTGTGTTTCATTCAGGTATTATGGCGCCCGCAACGCAAACGGAGGTGTGGCCGAGTGGTTTAAGGCAACGGTCTTGAAAACCGTCGACTGTAACAGGTCCATGAGTTCGAATCCCATCGCCTCCGCCATCTTTATACGACAAAGCCCTGATTTTTCAGGGCTTTGTCGTTTCCGGGGTTTGGCGAACATGCGACCACACTCAAAGCGTGGCAAAACCATCCCGTATTCCCGCCTTCCTACATCCTGCCCCCGATAATGGTTTGACGATCATCAAACTGCACGGTGCCCGGCTCAACACGCTCTCGGCGGTATCGCCGATAAACTGGTCAGGCCCATGGTGATAAGCCGTGCCCAGCACCACCATGTCGAAAGCATGCTGTTGAGCGAACAGTGCGATAACCTTGTGGGGGGAGCCCGTCAATAAATGTCGACGGGCATCCTTGATGCAGTAGCGTTCGGCAAGCACATCGAAAGCCTCTTGTTGGACATCCTCGATAGCGTCTCTCAAACTCTCATCAAGACTCTCTGTCGGTACACTCATCGGCGCATCGCTTATCTCTGACCAACGACTGACGTTAAGCAAGTGCAACTGCGCACCGCAACTGGCCGCCAGAGTAGAGGCCAGGTCGAGTATTCGGTCATTCAATCCCTGAGTGAGTTCCTCCAGATGGGACAGATCGATCGCCGCGAGAATTTTCAAGGGTTTGGGATTTTTGGCGCTGGTCACCAGGTGCAGGTGGGTCGGACACTCGCGAAGCAGTCGCCAGTCCACAGGCCGGTGAAAGGCACGGTCAAGTGCCGGCACATAATGGGTGTCCTTGATCACCAGGTCCGGAACAAAGTCGTTCACGTACTCCAGCAGGTTTGTCAGGCTCGACTTGGCCCAGACCACTTCCGTGGTCACCTGTATGCCGCCGCATCGTTGAAACCGGGCCTGCTGCTCCAGCCAATGACGGTGAACCTGCAGATAGCCTTCTCGTGCCTGCGCCATCGCGTCATGGTCAAGCAGACCGGCTACCGCCAGGGCCTGGACATAATCGAACGCGACAATGTGCAATAAGGCACCGGTTGCACCCGCCAAGGCATGTGCACGCTCAAACGCCGGGGTCAGGGTCATTTCGCTGGGGGCTATCAATAGAATGCGTTTGAGCTTGAGCATCACCTACCTCGCCCTGAAACCTGCCTGAGTGCAAACCCGACTGGCTGTCTGGGCCTTGAGTCAAATGCTTGTTAGTTCGAGCGAACTCGTGACGGCAGCCAGCAAAAAATGCCCCGCAATAGAATGAACAGGTACGTGTTCATAATCGTCCTGTCGACTGGTTGCGACCGGAAAGCGGCAGTTCGATTATTTGGCGTTATGCCGTGGGGGATCTGACTTTTATCAACTAATCAACAGCTATCGTTAACGGAGCGACTGGCTTTCGATGACTTAAACCCTTGTTGATTCAGCTCAACGATTTTCCGGCTTCCTGGCGTAGAACTACGCTGATGCACCACCTCCCCTATCGCTGGAGATTTGCCATGCTGGCAGTCACGCTGATCAATACACTGGTGGTGGTCATCGCCGTAGTGATCCATTACGAATGCCTGTTACGCCTGAATGACTGGCTGCCCCGGCTCAAGGTGTGGAACCGCTTCAGAATCGTGGTTGGCGTATTCGGCGCCCTCCTGGCCCACGCCATAGAGGTCTGGTGCTTTGCGCTGGTCTATTACCTGATGGTGCACTCAGGGAAATGGGGCAACCTGACGGGTAACTTCGACGGTTCGCTGATGGACTGCGTTTACTTTTCCTTTACGACGTACACGACAATCGGCTTCGGCGATATTTCGCCAGTGGGCAACCTCAAATACCTGACCGGTCTACAAGCCCTTACCGGGCTGGTGCTCATCACATGGACCGCATCCTTCCTGTTTCTGGAAATGCAAAAATACTGGAAGCGCAAATAATCTCTTTCTGACTCATATCAGACTCAACTATCGAACTGACGGTCTGGATCAAGTCTGGTACAGACAGGATCTAGACCGCCAGAACGCAGCATGGCACCTGATACAGAATATGCTCGGTCGTGCTGCCTAGAAACTTGCCCACACCATGGGACTGGACTCTGCCCATCACGATCACATCCACATTGTGTTCATTGGCAAACTCGCTCAACACCGTGACCGGGTTTCCCTCAATTAAATGTCGACGATCGGAGGGCACTCCGAACCGATCTGCCAACTCAATGAAAGACTTTTCCAGGTCTCTGCGAAGTGCTTTGGTCAGGTCAGCCAGTGTCAGGCCGCCCATGTCCGCCAGAAAAGCGGCCGAGATATCGCAGGCATACAGCAAATGCAGCTCGGCGTTGCACTGCATCGCAAGGCTGCAAGCCTGTTTGATGATTCGGTCGTTCAGTTCATTGTCGGTAGACTCGATATCCGATACCTCGACCGCTGCGACAACCTTGCGAGGCAAAACGAAGCTGCTCCCGCCCACCAGAAAAACCGGCACCGGACAGTGACGCAACAAGTGCCAGTCCAACGGGGTAAAGAAGGCCCGCTTGAGCGCGGACTCATGCTGAATCTCCTTGATCAACACGTCGGGCTGCATGTCCGTGACGTGTTCAATGATGTCTTGCTTCATGTCCTCAGCCCAGGCCACCTCGGTGGTCACCTCTATCCCCCTGCCACGCAAATTTTCGGCCTGAGCCTCAAGCCAGCCGTGATGATCCTGCAGGTAGCGCTCTCGACCCGATTCTCGATCGCCCTCTTCAAGCAGCGATAACCATTTGAACGACGGGATAAGCGCCGCGACATGCAAACTTGCACCGCTGGCCTTGGCCAACGCCGCTGCATGACTCATGGCTGGAGAATGGCGCAAGGCCGGGTTGATGATCAGTAACAGGCTTTGATACTGGCTCATGATAAATCTCCCGTGGGGTGGAAATTCGACGCAGGCGGACTCTGTGTAGACGAAAGCGCCTGTCCATCAATGGCAATTGCCGCTCAGCCTGAACGTCATGTGCCTGCAGTTGCCCGGCACTTGGATGATTGCTCATGGGAGCCAGCCGACGGAGCGGTTTTTTACCCGTTTGTCTGTTACATCCACAATAGTTCGGAACAACCGGTGGTTTGGGCAGGTAGCACCTATGCTAAGCCCATCCATACGGGGGCATTTAGATCATGTCTGAAGCCAGGCCGTTTCAAAGTCAGAACCTCAAGTCTGCATGTTCCAACTGCAGCGTCCTGGAGCTGTGCCTGCCGCTTGGCCTGACCAGTCCGGAAATCGAACGTCTCGACACACTGATCGTGCAACGATTCAAGGTCAAAAAGGGCGCGACGCTTTACCGCGCAGGCGACCCGTTGCGTTCGCTGTATGCGGTGCGAATCGGTTCGTTCAAGACCAGCGTGCTGTCGGTCGATGGTCGCGAGCAAGTCACAGGGTTCCAGATCCCCGGCGAAATGCTCGGTCTGGACGCCATCAGCACCGATCTGCATGCGTGTAATGCCGTTGCTTTGGAAGATAGCGAGGTCTGCCCCGTCCATTTTGCTCACCTGGAAAAACTTGCTCGACAACTGCCTTCATTGCAGCACAACCTGAACAAAATCCTCAGCCGGGAAATCGTTCGCGATCACGACATGCTGATGATGCTGGGCAACATGAACTCGGAAGAACGCCTGGCCGCTTTTCTCCTCAATTGGTCGCAGCGCTTGAATACCCGCGGTTATTCATCCCGCAGCTTTGTGCTGAAAATGCGTCGGGAGGAAATTGGCTCCTACCTGGGACTGCGCCTTGAAACCATCTGTCGGGGCATCGCGCACCTGCGTGACCAGGGACTGGTGGAAATAAACGGCCGCGACGTCAACATCCTGAACATGGACGGACTCAAGCAACTGATCGTGGGCTGCCATCGCAACCTCCACTGACACCTGCAGCCTGGAGAATCTTCATGCGTGCCCTTGTGCCAGCTGGCGCTGTTGCGCACAGGTCAGTTCAACGGTGCGACAGTGCTCAATCCCTGACATGCGGCCTGACCACCAACAGACTACCTGGCACGGAGTACAGCGCCCGCTCTGTGTTGCTGCCGATCAACCGGTCGAGCCCCACCCGATGCGCAGTGCCCATCACCACGACATCGGTCAGGTATTGCTCGACAAACTCACTGATCACCGGCACCGGCAGCCCCATGACGAAATGCCGTCGCTCCGGTGGCACCCCGTAGCGCTGCGCCAGTGCAACAAACGCCTGGTGCAAGGATTGACGCAGCTCTTCGCTCAGATCCACGCCCCAACCGCCCCCGGCCAATGGCGCGTCGCTGTTGAAAGCAGGTGACAGGTCATAGGCGTAAAGCAGGTGTAGCGGCGCATCGCATTGCAGGGCCAGGGCATTGGCGGTCTGAATGATGGTGTCGTTCAAACCGCTTAATTGTGTCGACGGATCGAACGGATCCACTGCCGCCACGATTCGGTGCGGCAAGCTGTAACGAACGTGGTTGACCAGATGCACGGGGATCGGGCATTCACGCAATAAGTGACAATCAAGCGGGGTGATGAACACTCGCTTGAGCACAGGTTCAAGGGTTACATCCTTGAGCAACAGGTCGGGTTTGAGATCCTCTACCGTCTTCAAGATATCCAGCAGCGCATGGGTGGTGAAGACGGCTTTGACCGTCACCTGCAGCCCCAGGTCGCTGAGTCGATCAAGCTCTTCGACCTCCCAGCGACGGTAGCGACGCAAATACCGCTGTTGCTCTGCGTCATCGACTTTTTCTTGCCATAAATGCACCACCGGTGCCGGTTCGACAAAGACCCGCACATCCAGTACGGCCCCGGCTGCCTTGGCCAATGCGACGGCACGCAACTGGGCGGGAGACTGATGCAGGGTTTGGTCAGCGATCAGCAGAAAACGTTGATATTGACCCATCACACACCTCCGTTCGACTCCGGTCATACAGTGCCGGCATATTTTCCAGACTGCGCTCTATCACCTGGCGCGGTTTGATTTACATCAAGCCCACGCAAACCAGTGCCGCCGGCACGGCTATCTGATCCAGATCAGATTCAAGCATCGACAGCGGTGTAGAAAAGTACTCAAACGCGACCTTTTTACCCCATGCCAACCTTGCAAACCGCACTGGAGGAACACCTCATGCTTACCGTCAAAGACCACAATGATCGGGCCGCGGCCACCTATGCAGCGGTCGACGGCCAATACTGGATAGAAGCGCTCAGGGACGGTCGCCACGTTTTGATCCGACCACTGGCGCAGAAGGATCGCGACCGTGAATACGCTTTCATCAAACGGCTGTCTCCCGAATCCCGGCACATGCGCTTTCTCGCGCAGATCAGCGAACCCGGCGCTGCGATGCTCGATCAGTTGATGGACACGGACAATAAACAGCGCGTGGCCTATATCGCCCTGGTCCATGACAAAGGGAATCTGGTCGAGATCGGCATCAGCCGTTACGCGGCCACTGGCGACCATGAGTGTGAATGTGCCGTAACGGTCGCCGATGAATGGAAGTACTTGGGTCTGGGCACATTGCTGATGGACCATCTGATCAAGGCGGCGCGCAAAAACGGCTTTCGTCAAATGTATTCGATGGACGCCTCCAGCAATGCCCCCATGCGCGACCTGGCCAAGGCGCTCGGATTCGAGACACACAATGATCCCGACGACAGCCGTCAGGTGATTCATCATCTTTACCTGTAGACAATCGCTGCGCGATGTTCCGGCCAACGACTCGTCGCGGGGCGATCAAGCCCTCAG
The DNA here is from genome assembly GCF_058783925.1 of Pseudomonas sp. FW305-70. Lineage (NCBI taxonomy): Bacteria > Pseudomonadati > Pseudomonadota > Gammaproteobacteria > Pseudomonadales > Pseudomonadaceae > Pseudomonas > Pseudomonas sp. FW305-70. The sequence continues at coordinate 24,486 of NZ_JBYSYZ010000008.1, read as the reverse complement.
GATTGCAGCATTCTTCCCGGCTTGATCGCCAGCACACTGCACGGCGCCCGATGCAGGAGTTGCTCGGCCGTGGTTCCTAGCAGTCTGCTCAAGCCCTTGTGCTGTACCGTGCCCATGACAATGACATCGCAGCGGTGCTTGAAGACAAACTCACAAATACTCGGTACGGGTGCCCCCACTATGAAGTGACGATGCTCCGGTGACACGCCGTGGCGCTCAGCGATGGCCGCAAATGCCTCATGCTGAGCCGCTCCCAACATTTCATGGATCCCGCTGGCCAGCGGCAATGCGGCAATGCCCATGTCCTGTACGTATACAGCCGTCCAGTCATACACATGCAGCAACTCAAGACTGGCATCACAGACTGAGGCCAGTTTCGCCGCGGCGTCGATAACCTGGTCGTTGAACACGCGGTCCTGATCTTCATCGCGCAACACATCAATGATGGCCAGCACGTTGCGTGGTCGGGCATACAGCGCAGTAGTCACCAGATGCACCGGCACAGGACAATCGCGCAGCAGCTGCCAATCCAGCGGAGTAAAAAATACTCGTTTTAACGCCGATTCTTCCTGGGCGTCCTTGATGATCAGCGTCAGCGGCATCTCATTGATGAAGTTCAGAATCTCCTCATAAGGATGCTGTACCCACACCACTTCGCTGGTGGCCTCGACACCCTGCTTGCTCATCAATCCGGCCTGATCCACGAGCCATTGGCGATGGGTTTGCAAGTAGCCGTCCCGAGCCCGACTGAATTGTTCCGGGGCGAACAACCCGGCCACCGCCAAGGCCTGGGAATAGTCGAACGCCACGATGTGCAACGGCAATTGCATCGCGATCGCAAGCGCAGCAGCCCGGTCGAATGCCGGTGTCCGAGTCATGGCGGCAGGAGCGATCAAGAGTAAACGCTGAGATTGCGACATGGAGCACCTCGGCACACGGCCATTTCAATCCAGGAATAGAACCACAGATTGATTACTCCTTGTTCCGACCACTTGATTTTTATCAGATGCGCGCGCGATATCCTTCAGGGCACTGGATGAAGCCCGGACAACCGCACGTCGGGCAACACCCTCCATTCCCTTCCATTTGACAAAGATCAAACCCGACGCCCTGAACAGCGGCAAGCTAAAGGAAAGGTTTCACTGCCCAATAACGCCGCAGCATTCGGGCGAGCGACTGCGCGATTGCCTACCGGAGATCTGTCATGTCTGATCAATTACGCTTCATGCTGGTCGTTTCGCCGTTGATGGAAAACAGCCCCGCCTTCGACCGGGCCGCTGCCTTGGCCAAGGCCTCAGGTGCTGCCCTGCACATCGTGGCGTTCGATTATCTTGAAGGGCTGGCGACTGCAGGAATGGTCAATGGACAGGCGCTGGAACAGATGCGGCTGGGCTATGTCGAGCGCCATCGCCAGTGGCTGGAAGACCAGGCCCGCCCCCTGCGCAAGATCGGTGTGCACGTCACCACGGAAGTCGTCTGGGTCGAAAGGCCCTTGCAGGAAATCCTCATTCATCTCAAAGAACAGCCAATGGCCGTATTGATCAAGGCACTGGAACACGAATCGCTGCTGTCACGCCTGATGTTTACGCCATTGGATATCCACCTGCTACGTGAATGCCCGGTGCCCCTGCATTTTGTCAGTCATTTGCACAACGCTTTGCCGCGCAAGATCGTCGCCGCCGTTGACCCTTTTCATTCTGATGAGCAATACGAAGGCTTCAACGACAGCATTCTGCGCGAGGCCTCCAAACTGGCGAGCACCTGTAATGCAGAACTGGACGTGATCTACGCCCATGACCTTTCCAGCATCAGTGCGGACGAATTCGGTTTCAGCAATGGATCGGCTTTTTTCTCCTCGGGAAAAGCCAAGTCGCTGTTCGAGGCGCAGGCTGATGCGTTTCGCGAACTTTCTGAGCGCAACGGTATCCCGTCGGAGCACCAGCACATGATCATGGGCAATCCGGTCAAGGTGCTTTCCAGCTACGCGCAGACTTATGACATCGATGTGATTGTCATGGGACGCATTGGTCATCGCGGCATGGAGCGGCTGGTTGGCAGCACGGTGGAACATCTGCTGTACAAGTTGCCCTGCAGCGTGTGGGTGGTTTCTCCGGAAAAAATCTGAATGTTCGATGACGCGCTTGTTTCATCGTTTAGCGTTTTCCAGGTACGGCAATTTATGCCACGGATAGCCCTTCGCGCTGAGTTGAAAGGCGTAATCGAATAAACGCTTCATGTACTCGCCATCGAATTTCCGATCGTGCGCAAAGTTAAAGTCGGAGCCAATGTACGCAAGATTGAAATCCGCCCCATCCTGTTGCGCCATACGGTAGATACGCTCCAGATCGCTGATCCCCTGGGTTTGAATCAAGGCACTGATGGCTCGACCGCCGATGCTCAATGTGCGGCGCTTGGTCCCGGACCACTGTGGCTCCAGTGTCCCGTTACGAATGACATAGAAATGGCGGTCGAATCGCAACGGTGCTCCGGTGGCTTTGCTTAGCGCCATCACGGTGCTGGGTGGGTAAAGAAACACTTGGGTGATAACCCCTCCGTCCACGTGCATTTCCTGGAACTGTTTGCCGTCCACGTCCACATCAATCATGACGGGTGAGACTGCACCGGGAATGCTCATTGACGCGAGCATGATGTTGCGAAAGAGGTCGAGCGCTCCCGGTGCCCGGCTTGCAGCAATCGCGCCCATGTTCCAGGTGACTGGCCGGCCGGAATCAAGGTCTGTTGTGCCGATCAGCAGGATTCGTCCTTTGGCGTACTCCGTCGCAATTGCCTCAAGAGTCTGTGCCGTGACGTATTTTGCGATGAGCCGCGACAGTGGCTTGCTGTCCGCTATACCGTCGCTGGCAAAACGGGTTAATACGTTTCGCGAATGAAAAATGTCTTTGGGACCGATTGCGTTGGAGACATACCGAATCACGCTGTCGTAATCGGCCCCCAGGTAAGCGAACGGGGCGACCAAGGCACCCGCGCTAATGCCTGTGACGACCTTGAACTGGGGGCGAGTCCCATGCGTCGTCCATCCCGCAATCAATCCCGCTGCGAAAGCGCCCGCATCGCCGCCACCGGAAACCGCCAGCATATTGGCCAGCGGAAGGATATGGTTCGGCTTCCCGGCCTTGGCGAGCACCTCGCTCTCACGCTTGTTGGACTGAACCGCATCCTCAATGAAAGGCGTCAGGTCGTGGTCCAGCCTGTAGCGAGCATTGGGAATGTCCGGGATGACCGCTTTTTCCGTCAAGGTTGGCGGAACAGCGTCACGACGTGGCAGACACGCTTGAAGAAACATGTCCAGAGTTGAGGCGCCTGGTCTGAGCGGGAATGGTTTCAAAGCGCGTCTCCAGCCCTTGCCGTCGTCGGCAAGCGCTCATCATCGCCGAGAGAGTCCCTCCCCGGCTGCTCGAGTTGACCACACGCCAGCCCCGCCTGCGGCACTACATTCGAACGCCCGGCTGATCATTCTGCGCTCCTTTCCCTGATAAAAAAACTCATTGGCCGCGCGCGCCAGGTTTCATACGAAAGCCGTTGGACTCACCAGGTTAAGGGGCAGAGCGTAATATTCAACAAGCCGGGTTGGAGCGCCTGATGAAAGAGCATGGCTTCAATAACCAGCAGAAGATGCATCAGAACCACTAGTTCACGAATTACAACCCACTATTAGAACAGGACGTTGTATTTATTATTGGCGATGTTCAGTGTTGCCATAACCCGGACAGAACGATCAGCGTAGAACTTCTGGATAATGCCGTCATACACACAGAGCACAACCCCTTCACTTGGCACGTATGAACTACCGTTATCCACCAGCATCAAGTTGTGCACGCCGTAACTACGAGTGATATCTGGCTTGAGCTCGTCGCAAATGGCCAGGTGATCAGGTTCGCCAGCAATGGCGATAAGGGGTGCAAGCAGGGTCAACAGGATGAGTGACTTTTTCACTTTGGCTCGCCTTGACGCACATTGAGTTTGAATCTGACAGGCTCGGCATTCAGCAATACTGCAGGCACAACAGCAGATGAATATATATTTACACCCGGGTGCCCGAGCAAATGCAAGATACCCGTTATTAGCTGCCTTAAAGCTCATGACGCCGGATGGTAGTTTTGGCTTGACTACCTGTCAATATGCGATATCTGCTAGATTTTTATGCAGTATCGGATCCCATCAAATGCAAAAACCGACTGTTTAACTATTGGAACATCAATAATAAAACCGACAAGCCAACCAGGTTAATACTGAGTTTCCATCGTTAAGATCAGCGATTTGCAAGGCACCCAAGTTATCTCGTGCTTGCAACCGGTCCTGGTGGTGACGCTCAGCAACTGTCGCAGGTGCTCATCGACAAGCGTGCTGCCCGAGCTCAAGGCCCAGTTCGGTGAAAAACTCAATGGCAGCGTCGATGTCTTCTACAACGATGCCGATGTTGTCCATGCGCTTGACGGTCATGATGTCTCCCTGGCGCTTGAAGGGGCCCGTCGCCCGGCCTGAGGCATGCTCACGCCCTCATCAGGCGCGAGCATGCGTCGTTCACTCAGGTAAAGGCGAAATCCGACTCGGTGATGGCGGCCTGTGGCACGCCGCTCAAGGTGATGGTTCCCACCCCCGGCTGGCCCGTGACGCTGATGACGGCCTCGCCGGACTGTTCTGCAACGGTGAGGTTGGCGAAGGTCAGACCGCTGGCGCTCAGATCGATCAGGTCAATGCCGTCCTCGAAGTCGGCGATGGTGTCCGTTCCCCAGAGGGCACCGAACTGGAACCTGTCCGCATCGAGGCCGGGTTCGAACTGGACGCTGCCAACCATGAAATCACCCGCCGCGCTGCCCACCAGCCGGTCGTCCCCGGTGCCACCAATCATGAAGGCGCCTGCGCTGCCCGATTGCAGTGTGTCGTTGCCTTCATTGCCCTCAAGGGTCGTCTGGAAGGCGAACTCGGCGCTGCTGCCGATCACCAGGTCGTTGCCGGCTCCGCCGAAGGCACTGCCGAAATCCTCGATGGTGAGTGTGTCGTTACCCTCGCCGCCGAACAAATTATCCAGGCCAGTGCCGCTGAGCAGCACGTCGTCCCCCGTACCGCCATCGAGCAGGTCCTCTCCTGCCTGTCCGAACAACTGGTCGTTGCCGCCGAGGCCGAAGATCTTGTCGTCACCATCGGTGCCGACGATGATGTCGTTGCCATCGGTGCCCGCCGTGACGAACTCGGTATTGTTACCGAAGTCGCCCACCGTGAAGTTGTTGACGCCAAGGAAGTTCGCCGTGAAGTCGGTGCTGTCGAGCCGGCCGTTGTCATCGTTGTCCGCTATCAGCCAGGTGTTGCCCTGGCGGACCGTGTAGAACAGGTCGGTGATGCCATTGCCGCCGCCGACCAGTGCCGCGCCAAGCTGTGGATTGAACGTGACCTGGCCACGAAACACGAACTCATCGTTCAGCTCGAGCGTATCGCCCCCGGCCACACCTGCGCCCTGGAAGTCCTGGATCGTATCGAAGGTCGCGAAGGTCGAGCTCGGGTTGAACGAGGCAAGGAAGAACTCGAACTCGTCATTGCCGGCACCGCCGTTCAACTGGTCTGCCCCGGCGTCGCCTTCGAGCGCGTCGTCACCATTGCCGCCGAACAGCTGGTCGTTGCCGGCATCGCCGAACAGTTCGTCGTTGCCGTCCTCGCCGAAGATCTGGTCGTTACCCTCTCCGCCAAAGAAGTCGTCGTTACCGACACCACCGAACAACTGGTCGTTACCGGCATCGCCGTCGAGGGTATCGTTGCCGGCACCGCCATTGACGATATCAGTGCCATTGCCGCCGGAAAGCGTCGTGTCATTGCCGGCGCCACCGTCAATGATGTCGTTGCCGTCGCCCCCGGTGATGAGGTCGCGGTCATCGCCGCCGTTGAGGGTGTCATTGCCGAGCCCCCCGGTAAGCCGGTCGATTCCCGCGCCACCGTTGAGGATGTCGTTGCCGGCGCCGCCGTCGACGATGTCATTGCCGTTGCCGGCGTTGACCACGTCATTGCCACCGAGCGCCAGGATCGTATCGGGGTCCGGGGTGCCGTTGATCACGTCATTACCCTCGGTGCCACGCAGGACGAAGGCCGTGGTGCCGAAATCGGCTCTTGTGAGGTTGTGCTGTCCCGTCAACTCTACGCAGAAGTCACTGGCGTCGAGCACGCCATTGTCGTTGGAGTCCGCGAACAGCAGCGTGCTGGCGGCACCTACGGCATAAAACACCTCGGTAAAGCCGTTGCCGCCGAAACCGAGCGAAGCGCCCAGTGTCGGCACCGTGGGGCGAGCCCCCTCGAAAACCAGGCGGTTACTCGCGGAGAGAAGCAGGTTGTCACCACCGGCAATGCCGGCCCCCTGGAAGTCGGTCACCGTGTCGCGGGCCAGGGAAGTGGAATCCGCGCCAATGCCGACGAACCAGTTGAAAGCGTCATTATCCGCGCCCCCGGTCAGGGTATCGGCACCGACATTGCCCGTGAGACTGTCGAGTCCGGCGCCACCGCGCAGGAGGTCATCGCCGTCACCACCGACGAGTTCATCGTTGCCGTCACCCCCTTCTATCGTGTCGTTGCCTCCCTCACCCAGGATGAAGTCGTCGCCGCCAAGGCCGAAGATCTGATCATCCTCGGGGTTGCCAAATATGAAGTCGCCTTGTTCAGTCCCATTGATAACAGCCATGGTACTACCCTCCATTAAAGGAAATGGTACGCGTTAACTGCGTTACAGCGGGTTGGGTGAATTAGACAATCCCAAGGGGTCGCCAGTGCGCCATTTGGGCCTCACCGTTTATCGCGAATACAGACGGGGGTTCTGGAGCCCTCGCCCACCTTCAATATCGCAACATGGCTGGTTCGGGGGTTTCAGGGTAGGAGGGTTTGAAAATCTGCTATCTCCGGCGACCAGAGGAAACATTAAGAAACACTAAACACTTCCCCTGCGTGAACTTTGACAAAAGTTCTACCGCACACCTTTTTTCTCGACAGCCCCCCCAAAGAAAGGCCCGGCGAACGAACACCGCCATTACGCAGTGGTCACAACATCTGATGGCATCGCAAATGACAGCTGGTTACGAACCTGCTTCATCCAAAAGCGACGCTTGAATTCACACATTTCAGGGTGCGCCGGATAACCTCAGCGGATTCAGTTGCTGCCAAATGCAGGCGCCTGCCGCTGCTCTCATCCAATGCTCCCTCAGCGGAGTATGCAAATGACTCAATCAATGCGGTTCTTCCTCTCGTTTTTCCTCGCCACTGCAACATTGGCATCGACCGGTTTCCTGAACAATGCAGGAGCGGCCACCGCCGAGGATCTGAATGCCGATGCCAAACAAGCCTTGCAAACGCTTTACAAGGCCCATCCGTTTTCCGAAAAAATCTCGCACGAAGCCAAAGCGGTGCTGGTTTTCCCGAAAATCATCAAGGCGGGTCTTGTGTTCGGTGGCAGCTACGGCGAAGGCGTCATGATGAAAGGCACCACAGTCGACAATTACTACAACTCCGTCAGCGGTTCATGGGGGCTGCAGGCCGGCGCCCAGTCGTACGGCTATGCGGTTTTCCTGATGACCGATAAAGCCGTGAAATATGTCGCCGAAACCAAAGGCTGGGAAATTGGTGTGGGGCCAACGGTTGTCGTGGTTGATGAAGGGGTGGCGAAGAACCTGTCCAGCTCGACGCTGAAAGACGACGCCTACGCGTTCATCTTCGACCAGCAAGGGCTAATGGCGGGGGTCAGTATCGAGGGAACGAAGATTTCCCTGATCAAGCGCTGAACTCAGCCGTTTGACTGGCCATCGGGAGCGTGATGGCGGCCTATGCCAATACTGGTGGGTTTTCCCATTCAGGCTAGGCTGTCCTCACTGCTGGCGCACAGACGTAGCTGATGATTGGACTATCTGGACGAGCAAGGCTGGCAGTGGCTGTATCGACCATTCATTGATCCAGGTCTAAACATTGAATGATCGAATCCTGATAATGATTGATCAGTTTTTAGGTAGGCCTTAAATGACTTCACAGCTCTTCCAGGTTCACGGCCTCGTGAGTTTTACCCTTGCCATCCTCCTGCTTTTCCTCGGCAAAACCCTCGTCCAGCACAACGCCTTTCTCCGTCAATACTGCATCCCCGAATCGGTGGTCGGCGGCTTCGTCTGTGCGGCGGTGACGTCCTTGCTCTACTTTGGCCTGAATATCCAGGTCGAATTCGACCTGCAGGTTCGCGACACCCTGCTGCTCTATTTCTTCGCCGGCATTGGCTTGAAATCGGACATGCGCCAACTGCTCAAGGGTGGGCGCCCGCTGCTGATCCTGCTGTTACTCGCCGCCGTGTTCATTCTCCTGCAGAACTCGCTGGGCATGGGTGTGGCCCAGGCGTTCGGGCTTGATCCCAAGGCGGGCCTGATGGTGGGCTCCATTTCCCTCACGGGCGGAGTGGGCACCACCCTGGCCTGGGCGCCGCTTTTCGTCGAGAAACTGGGCATCAGTAACGCCCATGAACTGGGCATCGCCAGCAACACCGTCGGCCTGATTGCCGCTTGTGTCATCGGCGGCCCTATCGCCAACCGACTGATAGATCGTTACCGACTGACGCCGTCCAGGGATGCGGAGCTGGAAGTCGGCATTCTCGAGCAACAACCGAGCAAGGCGCTGGACTACTACGACGTGCTCTGGGCGTGGATGTGGCTCAACCTGACCCTGATGCTCGGCTATGGACTCAACCTGCTGCTGGTCGATGCCGGCATCACCCTGCCCAAGTTTGTCAGCTGCCTGTTCGCGGGCATCGTCATTCACCACCTGGTACTCGCCTTCGTGGGTGATCAACGCCTGAAAAGCTGGAGCGGCGCCAGCCTGGGTCTGTCACTGATCTCCGATATCTGCCTGGGCATGTTTTTGACCATGGCCCTGATGGGGCTTCAGCTATGGCAGCTCAGCGGCGCGCTGTTGTTCATTCTGTGTGCGTTGACCCTGCAAATTCTGCTGACGGTCGCCTATACGTATTTTGTGGTCTTCCGTTTCATGGGGCGCGATTACGAAGCCAGCGTGATCGCTTCCGGATTCGGCGGGATCGCCCTCGGCTCCACGGCGACAGCCATCGTCAACATGTCGACCGTGACACAGAAGTACGGCGCGGCGCACCAGGCCTTCCTGATCGTGCCACTGGTGTGTGGTTTTTTCATTGACCTGGTCAATGCCGTGATCATCAGCCTGTTCAGTGGCCTGTAGCGACCGCGGGTGCCTCAGTAACCACCTCCGTTACTGGCACCCCATGGATCTGAACCGCGTGAGCACCTAGACTTTGGGCGCCCCTGCCCTCCTCGCCGATTGTTGAACGGGTCCCATGACTGAGCATGCCAAGTACCATCACGTGTCCGAAGTACCAGGTCTGGTGCTGGGTTCCGCACGCTTTGCCGATGTCGGCTTCGATCGCCATTACCACCTCGACTTCCACATTGGCTTTGTCACCGAAGGCATCCAGCGTCATCGTTCGAAAGGCGAGTCGTTTCTTTTGGGGCCGGGACGCATTGCCCTGATGCCGCCGGGTGAAATTCACGATGGTGCGTCTGAAGGCGGCGGCGCCTATACGCTCAAGACGTTCCGCCTGTCGCAGGCACTGATCGCGGACATGACCGAGGAGATCAGCGGTCAACCGAGGGAGCTTGAGTTGACCAGTGTGTTGCTGGAAGACCCGCGGCTTGTGGGCAACCTGCGCGGTCTGCACGAAGCGATGCAGCAGGCCGTTGGGCCTGGCAGCCTCGCGCTGCAGACACAATGGATCACCCTGCTTGAACGCCTGTTGCACCAGTCACGGACAATCACGCCCGAAAGCATTCCCGGATCGCTCTCAGCCCTGCAATGGTCGCGCGTCAGGGACTATTGCTTCAGTCACATCGATCAGCGAATCACGCTCGATGATCTTGCCGGATTGTGCGGTCTGGGCCGATTCCCGTTCCTCAAGCAGTTCAAGCGGACCATTGGCATGACGCCGCACGCATGGCTGCTTCGGCTGCGTCTGGAACGGGCGTGTGGCCTGCTATCGCGCAGCGGGCAACCGATCGTCGATGTCGCCCACGCCGTCGGCTTTTACGATCAAAGCCATTTCAACCGCGCCTTTCGCCAGGCATTCGGCGTTGCACCCTCGCGCTACAGGACTTAGGGCGTCGCATCAGGCGAGCGTCAATTTTTTACAAGCGCGACAACCGTCCCTCTCCCTAGGATGCGCCAATCCAGGCGAAACACCTTCGCCTGCGCAGCCGAGAATTGGATGATGAACGGTGAAACAAACAGACCGCCCGCCCTGGGTTTTTCAAGTGACAACATCGCAGGCGCATCGCCTGAGGTGGCACACGCCATGTTGAAACACAGCACGGGCCAGGCGGGCCCCTATGGCAGCGACGAGTTGACGGCGCAGGTCCAGCGCAAATTCAGCGAGATCTTCGAGCGCGACGTGGAGGTCCTTCTCGTGCCCACCGGCACCGCCGCCAATGGCCTGTGCCTGAGTGCGATGACGCCCCCCTGGGGCAATATCTATTGCCATCCCGCCAGTCACATCAACAACGACGAATGTGGCGCGCCGGAGTTCTTCTCCAACGGCGCGAAGCTGATGACCATCGACGGCCCGTCGGTCAAGCTGGACATCAACCGACTGCGTGAGCGCACCCGCGAAAAACTGGGTGACGTGCACACGACCCAACCCGCCTGCGTCAGCATCACCCAGGCCACCGAAGTCGGCAGCCTCTACACCCTGGACGAAATCGCGGCTATCGGTGAGGTCTGCAAGTCGGCTTCCCTTGGGTTCCATATGGATGGGTCCCGATTCGCCAACGCCCTGGTATCCCTGGATTGCTCGGCGGCAGAGATGACCTGGAAGGCCGGCGTGGATGCCCTGTCGTTTGGCGCCACCAAGAATGGCGTGCTGGCGGCGGAAGCCATCGTCCTGTTCAACGCCTCGCTCGCCACCGAAATGAGGTACCGCCGCAAGCGTGCAGGTCACCTCTTCTCCAAAATGCGTTTTCTTTCGGCGCAGATCGATGCGTACCTGAGCGATGATCTCTGGCTGCGCAATGCCCGCAAGGCCAACGATGCCGCCCAGCGCCTGGCGCAGGGGCTTGCCGGGCTGAGCGGCGTTGAAGTGCTGGGCGGCACCGAGGCGAATATCCTGTTCTGTCGGCTGGACTCAGCCGTGATCGATGCGCTGCTGAAGGCCGGGTTCGTCTTCTACCATGATCGCTGGGGCCCCAACATCGTGCGTTTTGTCACCTCGTTCGCCACCACCGCCGAGGATGTCGATCACCTGTTGAGCCATGTGAGGCGAGTGGTGAGGTCGGTACACGCATAACGGGCGCAATGCTCGATGACGGATGGCGGCGGTGCTCACTCTTAGTCGGATGAGCACCCGCCACTGCGGCCTCAGGCATCTACATCTGGCGGTAAAGAATCATGCCCGCGTGATACAGGATCCCGTCGCGGAACTCCCCGTCAGCCGTGAAGCCGGTGTCATCGACGTACTCGATGTGGTCACTCTCCAGCCAATAGCGGCCCTGGTAGGCACTCGTCTTGCGGCCCCGGGCTTCATCGTACCGGCCACCGGGTAACAGCTCATGGCGGATGAGCCCGTCTGCCGTGACCCACAGACCGACGTACTTAGCCTGATCAGCGGATTTTTTCCTCGTCATGTTCAGGTCCTCCGTTCAGAACGCACTGGCGGTCGGGCGGACAATCAGCTCACTGACGTCCACATCGGCAGGTTGTTCAATGGCGTAAGCGATCGCACGAGCGACCGCCATTGCAGGGATGGCGATCTTGCGGAACTCGCGCATCTCGGCCCGCCCGCCTTCATCGGAAATGCTCTCGGCCAATTCGGACTCGGTAACGCCCGGGGAAATCACGGTGACACGAATGTCCCCGCCGACCTCCTGGCGCAACCCTTCCGAGATGGCGCGCACGGCAAACTTGGTCGCGCAGTAGACCGCCGCCGTCGGGCTGACGGTGTAGGCACCGATCGAGGCAATATTGATGAACTGGCCTGATTGCTGTTTTTGCATCAGCGGCAAACCGGCCGCGATACCGTGCAGAACCCCGCGAATATTGACGTCGATCATCCGGTCCCACTCGGAGACTTTCAGCGCCTCGAGTTTCGACAGCGGCATCACCCCGGCATTGTTGACGATCACATCGACCCGGCCATGCAGCTTCAACGCAAAGTCCACAAACCCTTGCATGTCGTCTCGGCGGGTGACATCCAATGCCTGGAAGTGCGCGACTCCACCGCTCGCGTTGATCTCGCCACAGAGTATTTCGAGGCGCTCGGTACGACGCGCCCCGAGCACGACATGCGCCCCCTTGCTGGCCAACAGGCGCGCTGTCGCCTCGCCTATGCCACTGCTCGCGCCCGTGATCAGAACGACTTTTTTCGAGATATCCGACATGACCTAATCCCTCACTTGAGTGCCTGGTGACGCGAGAGCGGTGTCTCGCTGCCAGTCCAGATTAGGGATAACGGCGCTCGGCCAGTTAGTCAGATCCTTCTGACAACTTGCCTGATCCTGTCGGGGAACCCCTTACTTCGTGGCGTCGAGAACAAGCCTGCCCTGCAAATGCCGGCCCATGCTTTTCTCGATCGCCACTTTCGCCTCACTCAACGGGAATGCCTCGACGTCGCCCCTGAGGTGTCCCTTGTCGAACAGTTCGGCAATCAGCGAAAGCTGCCGGCCATCGGAGCGGGTGGCAAAGTTGGCCGGGGTCACACCGTAGTCGTTGGCCAGCGACATGTTCGGCAGGCTCACGGGCGATACCAGCAAGCCGTGTTTTTTCAGCACCGCAAAGGAACGGGTCTGTGTGTCGCCGCCCACCAGGTCCAGTACCACATCGACACCGGACACCAGTTCGTCGAATGCCTGGGTCCTGTAGTCGATGGTGTAATCAGCGCCGAGGTCTTTCAGGTAAGCATGATTATGCGCGGAGGCCGTTGCGTAGACTTCGGCGCCCAGGTACTTGGCAATCTGCACGGCCATGCTGCCCACACCACCGGCCGCGGCGTGGATCAACACTTTCTGCCGACGTTGCACACCCGCGTGTTCGGTCAGGGCCTGCCAGGCCGTCAGGGCCGTCGCGGGGACAGCGCCGGCCTGCAAGGCACTGAGTGATTTGGGTTTCAGCGCCAGTTTTGCAACCTGGGCGACGGCTTTGGTCGCATACCCTCCGACGATGTTGATGAAGCCAAACACTTCATCGCCAAGGCTGAATTCAGTGACGCCCTGCCCCAGCGCGATCACGGTACCGGCCACTTCAACCCCGGGGGTAAAGGGCAGCGGCAAAGGGATGAAGGCTTTCATGGCACCGGAGAGAATCTTCCAGTCAATCGGGTTCACCCCGGCTCCGGCGACATCGATCAGCACTTCACCGACACCGGCCACCGGGTCGGCAATGTCTTCCAGACGTAAAACTTCAGGGCTGCCGTATTCGTACACGCGTATGGCTTTCATGGAGGTCTCGACTATTAAAAAAGAAGGGAGAAGAACATTGCGCTGCGAGGGGCTGGCCTTCGCAGCGCGGGGGTATCAACGACGGCAGGCGTCGAGGCTGAAACGACCGGCACCGAAGGCCACGACCTGCAACAGGCCACCGGCCATCGCGATGTTCTTGAAGAAGTGGATGAACTGGTTTTGATCGCCCAGGGCGTTATGGAAGGCCAGTGCGGTAAACACGCTGAACACAGCCAGCACAGCGGCAACGGTGCGGGTGCGGTAACCGGCGATCAGTGCCAGGCCACCACCGATTTCAACGACGATCGCCAGCGCCAGCGCCAATTGCGGAAGGGGAAGACCCACAGAGCTGATGTAGCCGACCATCATGGCCGGAGCGGCCAGTTTCGAAAAACCGGAGAGGATGAAGATTGCGCTGAGCAGTACGCGGCCGATCAACGAGGCCGAGGCCTGGGTGACGTCGCTACGGCTCTGTTCAGCGGTGGCGGAATGAGCGATGTTTGCGGAAGTCGACATGAGGCATTTCCTTCAATGGGGGTGCGATTCGACATGAACCGCCCTGGTGAGGAAATGTTGCTCTCGGCCAGCTCATCTGAATAGCCGACTAATTTAGATCATTAGATTCGACAAAATAGACAAGCCAATCACCCCATCGAAAGGGAGCTCAATCGTGCAAACCGCTGAGCGAACGTCTGCAACAGGCCTGGAGGCCCACATTCGCGGTCAGCGCCTGGCCGCCTCCGACGAGGTTTTTTCCAACGATGTGCTGGTGCAGATCTTTACCCGCGAGCGCATCGAGCACAGCGTCATCGTTCCCGCCGTGGCTGAGCCGCTGATTGTCTGGGTACTTTCCGGGAGCGCCACCATTGAGGAACGGGAGGCTGGCGAAGCGTGGCGGGCGAGTGAAGTGACAAAGGGGGATTTTTTCCTCACCACCAGCGCCGTGCCCTACGAAATGCGCTGGCAAGTGACCAGTGCGGAGCCCTTTGTAGTGATGCACATTTACCTCGGCCTGCCCCTGCTGGAACGAGCGATTCAGGAAACCGGCAAACACGTCACGGGTTCGATTGGTCTGCGTGAGATATCCGGGGGGCGTGACCAGACTTTATCGTTATTGTTCGAACAGTTCAGAGTCGAACTGCGATCCCGGGGAGAAACCAGCCCGCTGCTGATGCAAGGCATCGCCCAGTGCATCGCCGTGCACCTGGCGCGCCACTATCTGGATGCGCAAGCCGATAACATCGTTCAGCGCAACGCCCTGCCGGCCTTCAAGCTCAAGCGTGCGGTGACTGCGATGGAGACGTCGCTGGGAGAGACGTTTTGCCTAGGGGATCTGGCCGACGCAGCCGGGATGAGCGAGTACCACTTCAGCCGTCTGTTCAAGCGCGCCACGGGGCTTTCACCCTCGCGCTACTTCATCAGGCTGAGAATGACCAAGGCCAGGCAACTGCTGATCGAAACCGACATGAGCATCATCGATGCGGGACTTGAGGTCGGGTACAGCAGCGCCAGCCATTTTTCCCAGGCATTCAAACGGGAGGTCGGCGTTCCGCCCAGTCATTACCGCAAATGAAAACGCGGCACGGCGCTCGCCGTGCCGCAAGTACAACCGGCCAATCAACTGCCCACGGGAATGCTCATGCCGCCATCGGCCATGACCACCGAGCCGACAATGAAACTGGCGCGCTCGGAGGCCAGGAACGCCACGATCTCGGCGATTTCATCGGGCGAAGCCGCACGGCCGATCGGTGCCGACTTGCCGTGCTCTTGCAGGAAACCCGGGCCATCTTCCATGAAGTGATTGAGCAGATTGGTGACCACGTCGCCCACGCCAATCGCATTGACCCGAATACCGTGCTCTATCGCTTCCAGGGCCTGGGTTCGGGTCAGTTGCGCCAGGGCCCCTTTCGATGCGGTGTAGGCCGCGATGCCCGGGAACGCGAAGTAGGAGGCATAGGACGCGATGTTGACGATGGCGCCGGACTTGCGCTTCATCATTTCCTTCGCCGCTTCACGGGAATGAAGGAACGCGCCCGTCACGTTGGTCTCCATCTGCCAGCTCCAGTCCTCGCGCGTCATCTCGACCAGAGGCTTGTAGATGATCCGTCCCGCGTTGTTGACCAGCACATCGAGCTTGCCGAAGTGCTGAACGGCCAGGGCAACCGCTTGTTCCGCCGAGCCATCGACCGTGATGTCGGCCGCGAATGGCACCAGGCCCGGACGCTCGAGGGCGTTCACTTCAGGGTTGATGTCTTCGGCAATGACCTTGGCGCCACGGGCATGGAACAGCTCGGCGATGGCACGCCCGATACCACTGGCGGCGCCCGTCACAATCACGACTTTGCCGGCGATTTCGTTGGGGGTAGGCATAAAATCAGTCATTTCGTTTCTCCTTTCCAGAGAGCAGCTGAACCATTCCAGCCGCTGCGCATACGCCGTATGCGGGTGTCGCTTTCGACGACTCAACTGTCGCCGATCACGGTTCGCCACTCTTTAGGAGCCTTGTTCAACCTGTCGTGGTTTTGCGCTTATCTGCCTGGTGTTTCATTTTTTCAGCACACCGGGCAGATGCATGACGCTATACGATGTACCGGGATAAAATTGGCCATTACGTTCGAGGAAATTGGCATGATCTCTGACCCCGGAACACCGACACTGGACCAGCTGCGCGTGTTCCTGACGGTCGTGGAAGTCGGCAGTTTTGCCGCAGCGGCCAGAAAACTGCACCGGGCCACCTCGGTCATCAGTTACTCGATCGCCAACCTGGAAATGCAGCTCGGCGTGTCGCTGTTTGACCGTCAGACCACCCGCAAACCCCAGCTCACCGATGCCGGCCGCACCGTGCTGGCCGAAGCCAGGACCATCGCCAACGGTATTCATGGATTACGCGCCAAAGTGAAGGGCCTGCTCCAGGGGCTCGAAGCCGAGGTTCACGTGGTACTCGATGTAATGCTTCCCCCCGATCGCGTGGTGGACGCACTCAAATCCTTTCGCGAAGCATTCCCGACCGTTGCCCTGCACTTGCACATGGAGGCCCTCGGCGCCGTCACCGAGCTGGTGATCAACCGTGGCGCGATCATCGGCGTCAGTGGGCCCATGAATGAAGGCATCGACGGTATCGAAAGAATGGGCGTCGGCAGTGTCGAGTTGATTCCGGTGGCAGCCCCCAATCATCCACTGGCATCGAGCGACGCGAATGTTCCGGGCGCCGGGCGAGAGTTCACGCAACTGGTGCTGTCCGACCGTTCGGTGCTGACCAAAGACAAGGACTTCGCCGTGCTCAGCAACCGCACCTGGCGGCTGGCGGACCTGGGCGCCAAGCACATGCTGCTGCGTGAAGGCATCGGCTGGGGCAACATGCCGGCCCCGATGGTCCAGGAAGATCTGGAGAGCGGCCGACTGGTGCAACTGAACATTCCGGAATACAAAAGCGGCCAATATGCCTTCGACGTCATCTACCGCACGGATGTGCCACCGGGGCCGGCGGCGCGATGGTTGATTGAACGCTTCGTTCAACAAGGCTCGGCGCAGGAGGCATTGGCTTGAGGACGGTACTTGTCGACTTTCTGCAACCAGGGGATTGAAAAATCGTTTTTTCGAGCAGAGATCCCAGGGGCACTCTTTTGACCAGACCGTAAGCGTTCCAGGACAACACCATTACTCACTTCAGATGGCATAATCGCAACCGGTTCATAACAGGTGCGTATCAATGACCGTCGAAAGCTACGACCAACTGGCGATCTTCTCGGCCGTGGCACAGGAGCGCAGTTTCACCCGTGCCGCTGCCAGGCTGGGTATGTCGCAGCCGGCCTTGAGCCGCGCCATGCGCCAGCTGGAGGATCGACTGGGTGTCCGGTTGCTGTCTCGCACCACGCGCAGCGTTTCGCCGACTGAAGCCGGTGAGCATCTGCTGCGGGTGATCGCCCCCAGGTTCGAAGAGATCGACAACGAACTGGCCCTGCTCAGCGCGTTCCGCGACAAGCCGGCGGGCAAATTGCGGATCACGGCCGGCGAGCATGCAGCGATCACGGTTCTGCACCCCGTACTGGCCAAATTGCTGCCGGACTATCCTGACCTCAACATCGAAATCATCGTCGACTACGGCTTTACCGACATTGTGGCCGAAGGCTTCGACGCTGGCGTACGGTTGGGTGAGCAGGTCGCCAAGGACATGATCGCCATGCGCATCGGCCCCGACATGCGCATGGCGGTGGTCGGCTCCCCGGCGTATTTCGCCCGATACTCAAAGCCCGTCGTCCCGATTGATCTGATGCAGCACAATTGCATCACCTTGCGCATGCCGACTCACGGCGGGCTGTATTCGTGGGAGTTCGAGAAGAATGGCCAGCCAGTGAACGTCCGCGTCGAGGGCCAACTGGTGTTCAACAACATCGCCATGCGCCTGCAGGCTGCCCTGCAGGGGTTGGGCCTGGCCTACATGCCGCAAGACCTGGTGCAGGAGCATGTCACGCAGGGCCGGTTGATACGCGTGCTCACGGACTGGTGCGAACCCTTCTCTGGCTACCACCTCTATTACCCGAGCCGGCGGCAAAGCTCGCCGGCCTTTACCCTGCTGCGCGAAGCCTTGCGCTATCCGGGCTGATTGGCCTGGGTGGCGTCCAGCGCCTCGGCGGCGCGCTTGGCGGCTTCAGCATCCCCCTGATCGGCCAGTAACCGGGTCAACTGACGCAATTGCCCGACAGTCAGGCCAACCCGCAGGCTGGCGGCCATGTGCGAGCGCAGTTGTGACTCTACGCCCGGTGTGGCGGCCAGCGCCGCGACGGTCGCCAGCTCTCGACTTTGCCAGTCAAGGTTGTCGCGCTCGAAAATGTCGCCGAACAGATGCGTTTGCAGGTACTGATTGATGACTGGGACGAAGTCGAACAGCGGCCCCTGGACAGGCGCCCCGGCAATGCGCGTCTGGTTCGCCTTGCCAACTGCCAGCAACTCATCGCCGACGGGAATGACGCGACCGGGCTCGCGCCCCGCAACATCCTTGATGCCCCGCTGTTTGCGTGCATCCACCACTTTCATCAACTCGCCAAGGGCATTGAGACTGCGCGGGAAACCGCTGTAGGCGTAGAGCTGCACCAGTATTTCCTTGGCCTCGCTGACCGTCAGGCCCGCATCAAGCCCCTGGTTCAGGGCCGCATTGAGTCGGGGAATATTGCTCGTGGCCATGGCAGCGGCAATCAACGGGATGGCCTGTTGCCTGGACGACAATGTCTCGGAAACGGGTTGCGTAGCAGGCAAGGATTGCGGCGCAACAGGACGCTGGGCGCTGTACTGGGCATCGGTGACCTTCTCCAGCCATTGCACGCTTTTGCCCTCTACCGAACCGGTCACAGCCAGGTGCGTCATGCGGCTCGTCGCAGCGGCACCATGCCAGTGCTTGACGCCCGGCGGGCAGACAATCACATCGCCCGGATGGATTTCCTGCACGGGCTTGCCCCACTCCTGCGTCAGGCCGACACCGGAGGTCACCACCAATCGCTGGCCGGCAGGATGGGTGTGCCAGGCCGAACGCGCGCCCGGTTCGAAGGTGACGTAGGCACCGGACGCATTGTTCTCGCCCGTGGCAGGAAACAACGGATCGACGCGCACCTGTCCGGTGAAATAATCCGCCGGGCCCACGACCGAAGCATGGCTGCCTGCACGACTGATCTGCTGGGCGGCCCTGGGCTCACTGACACTGTCGGCCCCTGCTGCGCCGGCAAAAGGCGCCGCGGCGCACACCGCGATGCCAAAAAGCGTGTTTTTCATGATGAAGGATCCCTCGAGTCAGAGTGTTCTGGCGTAGAACGCGTTCAACTGGCCAATGGCAACGTCCACATACTCAGGCACCCAATAGGTTTCGATATGGGTCGCGCCATCGATCGTGAACAGTTTCTTGTCCCGGGTTCCAGTGGCCTTGGCGAACGCCTGCTCCGACATGTACAGGCTGTCGGCCTTGCTGCCGGCGATCATCAGCAAGGGTTGGTCGATCAGTTCGATCTGGTCCGTGGCATCGAAGCTCATCAGGTCCAGCAGGCTGCTCTGGGTGTAGCGGAAGGTCGAGTTCGGATGGGCGTGGGTCTTGCCGTAATACTCGAAACCCTGCCGATACAGATCGAACGGCAGCCTGGCGATCTGTTCATCGGTCAGTCTGGCGTCGCCGACGTAGAGCACCTCCCCGCCCGCCGCTTCCTGCGCGCGGGCGGCCGAAGCCTGTCGCAAGCGCTCCTGGATCGTCGACAGTTGCGAGTCCCGGTAGCCATTGCGACGTACCAGCCCGGAGTTGAACATGCTCAAGGTCGCGATCGACTGGAAGCGCTTGTCGGTTTGCGCCGCCTTCAACGAATACCCCCCGCCGCCGCAGATACCGAGCAAGCCCAGTCGCGCGCTGTCGACGCCCGGATAGCGGGCGATGAAGTCCGCCATGCCATGGATGTCCTCGATGCGGTACGCGGGCTTGTCGATGTTGCGCGGCTCGCCACCGCTGGCCCCCTGATACGCCGCATCCGCCGTGATCGTGATGTAGCCCTGATCGGCCAGGCGCTGGGCATACAGGCCGGCGACCTGTTCCTTCACCCCGCCATTGGGATGCGCCACGACGACGGCCGGGTATTGCTTCGCCGCGTCATAATTGGCCGGGGTGTAGACGTTGGCGGCGATGTCCAGGCCGTTGAGTCTGTAGGTGACCGGATGGATGTTGACCTTGCCTGGTTCGTTCT
The DNA here is from genome assembly GCF_058783925.1 of Pseudomonas sp. FW305-70. Classification (NCBI taxonomy): domain Bacteria; kingdom Pseudomonadati; phylum Pseudomonadota; class Gammaproteobacteria; order Pseudomonadales; family Pseudomonadaceae; genus Pseudomonas; species Pseudomonas sp. FW305-70. The sequence goes on along the minus strand of NZ_JBYSYZ010000008.1, from coordinate 4,295 downwards.
TCACCAGCGCGCCTGCGTAGGTCAAGGTGTAGGGATTGTGTTTGTAGTCCGCGGCCTCGGCGTCAACGCCCGACATGCCGATCATGGCGGCCATGAGTGTGGCCTTCAGCGTGGTTCGCATCTTGTGAATACTCCTGACTATTCCAGTTTCCAAGGGTGTGCGGCAGCGATTGCCCTGCTCGCTATCAATCGAGGTTTTTCTCGGTGAGAAACTGCGAAACCAGGTCCGCGATCTCGACGTTGTTCAGGTCCGAAAACGGGAAGTGGCTGTTGCCCCTGATGCCGATCTCCGGCAAGTGAATGAGCCGCACGTCGCCGCCATGGCGGTTCACGGTGTCACGCCACAGTCGCGCCATCTCGAGCCGGGCACGCCAGCTGTCCTGTGCCGGTAAACGAACCGGCTTGTCGGGGATGTTGTCGCCGTAGATGATCAGGATGGGGATATGCGTCAGCGCTTCGAACTGCGCCTTCGATACGACCTGCGCCGAGAGCGTGTCGAACGCGCTGGGAATCGGCGCCGGCACCTCGCCTTCGGGAAATACGAAGCTGCTACCCGGCTCGAACGCGACGATGCCCCGCACCTGTTGGCTCTTGATCGCGGTCATCCAGCCGGGTCCACCGCCCTGAGAGTGAGTGAACAGGACGGCGGGCCCGGTCTTGTCCAGCAGCGCCGATACGCCATCGGAGGCGACTTCAATGTCATAAGGGCCGGTGTTGGGTGTCATCGAACGGAAGAATTGCTCCAGCGCCTGCGGCCCACGGGGAAACTGACTGCCCTCGAAAGGCTCGGGCCACAGCCCGATGCGGAACTGGTTGAACCACAGTTGCTCATCCGGCACTGGCTTGATCGTCGTTTCCACCAGGCTGCGCCCCGCATCGCCACGGCGCGGTTGGTCAATCAGGTAGGTGGAGAACCCGCGCCGCAGGAAGATGTTCTGGAAGCCTTCGCGGCCGTCGGCCGTGGTTTCCCAGGACTTCGCCGATTGCCCCGCGCCATGCCACATGACGATGGGCAAGGGGTGCGCATCGACCGGTACCTGATAGAACGCATACACATGGTCGCCATGGTAGGTCTGGCCATCCGGCATCAGCGGTTTGTAAGGATCAAAGCGACCCGGCTGGGTGATCAGTCCCCCGCCGGCAATCAGGCTGCCTTGATCCTTGATGATCAGCGGGCTGCGCTCGCTGCACTCGGCAGCCTCCACCAGCGCCCCGCCAGTCAGGGTGAGACAGAGGGTGCCCGCCCTGACGGCGGCATGTGCGTACTTGCGGATGGAATCCCGGGTCATGAGTGGCTCTCGACGTGTCATCGCAGAGAGGCAAACTACCGCCCAGGTATTAATTAATGAATAGACCCAATCGGATAGCAGTAATACCAAAATCACATAATTCAATTGAATGAGGCAGGTCCAGCCGAAGGTGGAGGATGTCCTGAAAGAGGCCTAATCTGAATAGGCACGACCTTGAGCACGCCTCTTGATACAGGGGAACCGCAATGACGGGACATACAGCACGCCAAGGCTCGTCATGGCTCCTGCTTTCCCTGCTCGCCGCCAATCTGGCGCTGACAGCCGGATGTTCAGGCAAAACCACCACGGCTCGCCCTGCAGCCTCAAGCATCGGCTCAACCTGCTATGCAAAGGCACTTCCCACTGTCGGCGAAGGAGGCCTCGCCTGGGGCAACACCTTGAACATCGCTCGCCAGAAATCCCTGGCTAATTGCAAACGCTATGCCGGCCGATCGGGTGGCACGCCGGATACCTGCCAGGTGGTGTTGGCGGAATGTAAACACTGAAAGAGCGTTTTTTCGTTTCTGCGTCGCTTTTGCATTTTTGTGCGACAGATCCCACTTAAGGGACTCCCGCTTCACCGACTCATGGTGTTAGTTTTGAAATGTTTCTGATCAAACGATCAGATATTTCTTACAACCCGCCTGCAAAGGAATGCCCCCAGCAATGGATTTTTCACTCAAGCACCTGGCTGCGACCACCCTGATGCTCGCCAGCCTTTCGTCGTTCACCAGTGCTGCCCACGCCAACATCACACCGCAACAGAGCGCGATCATCCTCAAGACGTTCAATGATGCGTCGGTCAAGGATTTCCGCCAGTTCCTGCAAACCCTGGCGAAGAGCGATGTCGCCAAAACCAACGACCTCGGCCCGGCCATCAGTGCCTTCCTCGGCAACAAGACGCTGTCCGCTGAGCAGCAGAACGAAATCCATCGTTTGCTCGGTCTTTATGCCCGGGTGAAGTACGGCAGCGCGGCCACCGAGACCCTGAAGGAGTTGGTGGCCATTCCGACCGTGCGCGTGGACGGCGTTGACCAGCACGACAACCCGGAATTCCTCAAGATTGCCGAGAAGATCAAGGGCCTCGCCCAGGCGTTCAACCTGAACTTTCGCAACATCGACAACCGCGTCTACGAGATCTCCCTCGAAGGCAAGGGCGATGAAGTCGTGGGCATTCACGCCCACGCCGATGTGGTGCCGGTGACGCCGGAGAACTGGGTGCTGCAGGACGGCACCCGCCTCGATCCGTTCAAGGTCACCCTGGTCGGCGATCGCATGTATGGCCGCGGCACCGAAGATGACAAAAACGGCATCGTGGTCGCGCTCTATGCCATGAAGATCATCAAGGAAGAGCAACTGCCGCTGGCGCGCCACTTCAAGCTGCTGGTCGACACCACCGAAGAAACCACCGGTGATGCCATCCCCTACTACTTCGAGCGCAACCCGACACCCAACTACAACCTGGCGCTGGATGGCGGCTACCCGGTGGTGATCGCCGAGAAAGGCTACGGCACCGTCATGGCCAGCTTCGCCAAGCGCGCTGGCGAGGGCAAAGGCGCAGAAATCATTTCGATGACCGGCGGCCTGGCCACCAACCAGATTCCATCGACATCGGTCGCGACCCTGGTGACCGACAAGCCCGCCGAACTGGCTGCCAGCCTGCAAAAGGCCGGCACTGAGTACGCCAAGCGCAACGGCGGCAACTTCGAAGTGGCTGCCAAGGTCGACGGCAAGGACGTCAAACTGACGGTCACCGGCGTTTCCGCCCACTCCTCCGAGCCCGAGTCTGGCGTCAACCCGGTGGCCAGGATGCTCGACTTCATCAATAGCCTCGACGGCAAGGTCGCGCTCAAGCACAACCAGATCACCGACGCCGCCCGCTACGCCGCCGACAACTGGGGGCTGGACTACCTGGGTGGCAAGCTGGGGGTCGGTTTTGCCGATGCGTTCATGGGCCCGCTGACCACCTCCCTGACGTATGTCGGAATGGATGACAAAGCCTTCAAACTCGCCGTCAACCTGCGCGTGCCAAAGGGCAAGACGCCAGAAGCGCTCAAGTCCGAAATCGCCACCAAGCTGGACGCCTGGAGCAAGAAGACCGGGATCGCCCCGACCTTCGACCTGTCGATTGCCGAACCGATGTACCGCAACCCCGAGGGCGAATGGGTCAAGGCCCTGCTCGCGGTGGCCAGCGAAAACCTCGGCATGGAACACAAGTTCGGCACCTCCGCCGGCGCCACGTCCGTGCATGAACTGCCTAACGGCGTGCAATTCGGCCTGGCCATGCCGGACGTCAAATACACCGGTCACAACGACAACGAGTTCAAGACGACCGAACAGTTCCTGCTGGACTTGCAGATCGTGACCGAAATGATGGGCCGCATCGGGCAATTGCCGACGCTTTGATCGGTTCTTTCGCTGGGTTGGACTCGGACGCGGTCCCGTGTGGGAGCTGGCTTGCCAGCGATGGTTGTCAACGATTACGCGTGTTAACCGGATAACCGCGGCGCACTTGAGTCCATCGCCAGCAAGCTGGCTCCTACAGTTTCAGCGTGGGCACGGTCCCCTGTGGGAGCTGGCTTGCCAGCGATGGTCGTTAACGATAACGCGTGTTAACCGGATAAACGCGGCGCATTTGAATCCATCGCCAGCAAGCTGGCTCCTACAGTTTCAGCGCGGGCACGGTCCCCTGTGGGAGCTGGCTTGCCTGCGATGGTCGTTAACGATAACGCGTGTTAACCGGATAAACACGGCGCATTTGAATCCATCGCCAGCAAGCTGGCTCCTACAGTTTTAGCGTGGGCAAGGTCCCCTGTGGGAGCTGGCTTGCCTGCGATGGTCGTTAACGATTACGCGTGTTAACCGGATGAACGCGGCGCATTTGAATCCATCGCCAGCAAGCTGGCTCCTACAGTTTCAGCGTGGGCACGGTCCCCTGTGGGAGCTGGCTTGCCTGCGATGGTCGTTAACGATTACGCGTGTTAACCGGATGAACGCGGCGCATTT